>JBBSSG010000014.1:0-33068 GCA_038242295.1 Mycobacteriales bacterium
AACGACGACACCATCGTGCTGTACGGCGGAAACAACAACTGGTTCGCCGCATATGCCTACTGGTACTTCAAGCTTTACGGCCACAAGGACGTCAAGCTCATCGACGGCGGCCGCAAGAAGTGGGAACTCGACGGCCGTCCGTTGGTCAAGGATGTCGTCATCCGTGAGACCACTCAGTACCGTGCAGAGGCACCCGACCTGTCGATCCGCGCATTTCGCGACGAGGTCATCGACGCCATCGGCAACAAGAACCTCATCGATGTACGTTCGCCCGACGAATTTTCCGGCAAGATCCTCGCGCCCGCTCACCTTCCGCAGGAGCAGGCCCAACAGCGTGGACACGTTCCCGGAGCGATCAACATTCCGTGGAGCAACACCGCCAATGAGGACGGCACCTTCAAGAACGACGACGCCCTCGAAGCTCTTTACAAGAGCAAAGGCTACGAAGACGACAAGGCCACCATTGCGTACTGCCGCATCGGTGAGCGTTCGAGCCATACCTGGTTCGTCCTCAAGGAACTGCTCGGCAAGTCGGACGTGAAGAACTACGACGGCAGCTGGGTCGAGTACGGCTCCCTCGTGGGAGCACCCATCGAGTTGGAGGTCCACTAAACATGTGCGGAGCACCCGTTCAGAGTCAGACAATTCCCGCCGGAGTCGACGTCGAGAAGGAAACAGTCATCACCGGCCGCGTCCTCGGCGCCGACGGCGCACCCGTGGGCGGCGCATTCGTGCGATTGCTCGACGGCACCGGAGAGTTCACAGCCGAGGTTGTGGCATCCGGCACCGGCGACTTCCGATTCTTCGCCGCGCCAGGCAACTGGACGCTTCGCGCACTGTCCTCGTCGGGCAACGGCCAAACCGAAATCGCACCGAACTCGGCCGGCATCCACTCCGCCGACGTGACCGTCGGAGCCTGATCTTCGCCTGAGCACGCAAAGAACCCCGCCTCATCCAGTGACGAGGCGGGGTTCTTTTGTCTGCACGTCGAGCGCCCTAACCCTGCGACGTCCCCGCCACAACGTCGGCTTCCACCCGAACGCGCACCTTGCCGCGGCTGCGCGGGTTACAACCTGCGCGTTCGCTGAAACCTGCGCGCCGAGAGTTCTAACCTGCGCGCAGAGCCCTAACCCACGCGCCCACAGCCCTAGCCCTGCGATGTCTCCGGCACAATGTCGGTTGCTGGAGGTGTCGTCGGCTTAGGAACCGTCGAGAACCGCGGAGGCAGAACTACTCCGGGTAGAGAGAGACCGAAGGATTCCAAGAACGCGCCCAGATCACTGTCGCGCGTAACAGTTCCCGGTGTCGGCAAGGTGTTCGGAATCGGTTCCTGCGTGGACACAGTCAGCGGCTCTGTATCCGGTGCGGGCGCCGGATCAACCTCGGACGGCGCCAACGGGGCGCTGTCGATGCCCTTCTTCTCGCGTTCCTGCTCAGCAAGATCGGTCACCCAGGCGACGATCTTCTCGCTCTCCCACTCACGCCCGTCACGCGGATTGTTGTTCCAGTACAGGAGGTGCTGCAGGAAGCCTACGAAGATGTACGGCTCGACGAAGATATCGACGATGCCCTTGTTGTTGTCCACCAGGCCTTCTCCTTCAGCCCGCAGCTTCTCGCGCACGGTCTGGGCGCCCGGCCCCATTGCCCAGTTCAGATCTGCGAGCAACTGGTCCGATGTCAGATTCGACCAGGCTTTCTTGTCGTCGACCTTGTACGTCTGATCCGAGACTTTCAGCAAGACCTCGAGGAGCGTCTCGTCGGACTTCATCCAGTTCTTGTTTGTCGCGATATCGACGATTGCACGCGAGGCGATGGATGTGACGGTGCGAGCGAAGTCAGCGACGGTCTGGACCGGGTTGATCAGCGTGATCCGCATCTGGCCGAGGACTCCGAGAGCCAACTGGAGAGCGACAATGTTGTCGGGTGCATCGCAGGCGAGATCGTAGGGTCGGCACGACCAGGTCATCTTGTCGTTCAGTGAGCCGTAGTCCTTTGCCACCGGCGATTGGAAACCACCGCGTGTGGGGCCAGGCTCGCCGAGGTTCGGAGATCCGGCCGGACGGTACGGATCACCGACGAGTACGACGCCGGCAATGTCGTCGCCGGTTACCAGTGCGTTGTCGTCGCGATGTCCGAGCTCCATGGAGACCCGCTCCACAACCTCGGCGCCGACACTGTAGCCCAGGAGAACGAACTTGGTGTCCCCACCGCACTTCGTCTTGTATTCGTCGAGCAGATTGTTGGTGGAGGCGACGCCCGCGGCGACGGACTCCTGGTAGGGCGGAGTGTCTGATAAGAAGTCCAACCCATAGCTGGACGGGTACGGCACGTAGAGCCACCCAACGGACCCCGGATTGTTGCTGTTGGCCTGACCCGCCGGAAGTGTGATGTTTCCGACCCAGTTAGACAGCGGGGAGTGAGGCACTTCATCGAGGGGGTCGCGGTCGGCTTTGGAGTCGGTAGCGCCGGTTACTGCGAGCATCAGAGTGTCGGGGCAGTCTTGCGCGTAATTGTTCGGATCGATATCGGGTCCGCTCGAGGATCCGAAGCCGGAGGAGCCGCTGTTCGCTGAACCCGAGCCAGGGGCTGCCGACGCAGCAGCAGGCACCACCAGCAGCAGCGCGGCCGCGACCGTTACGGATGTGGACAGTAACGAACCAGCACTAAATCGGCGCTGCATCTACGGATCCTCCCAGAACTGAGCACATTAGAACAAAAAGGTGCGCCGGGCCTTGATTCTCTTTGCCCGACGCTTCAAGGGAGAACGTACCGTGTCGAACGCCATCTGCGGACAGTCATGTGAATCGAACCACCCGGAATTAGAATAATTGGGATAATCCACTATTGCGCCGGTCGGTACAGGCCTGTGTTCGAACATCGGATTCGCTGGGTCTAAACTGTGGACGTGGTCATCTTCTACGAGGTACTGCTAGCAATCGCCGCAGTCGCCATCATCGTGTTCTCGCTTTACGTCGTCTACCGCTTGGTTGCCGACGAATCGTGAGTGAGAGCGACGCCGCCCCCGCCGAACCGAACGAACGCCGGTCCGGCGACGCCGCTATCGCCGAGGCAGCCGAGAAGTTCGCGTCGACGTCGACGCGCAACATTCCGACGCTGCCGGGTCTGCCGCATCCTGAGGATACGGCGAATGTACGGCTCGGTCCGGATCTGAATCCGGCCCTACTCGCACTCTTGCCGCTGGTCGGCGTCTGGCGCGGGGAGGGTGAGGGACGCGATCCCGAGTCCGGTCTCGAGTACCGCTTCGGCCAGCAAATCGTTGTTGCCCACGACGGGGGTGCCTATCTCAGCTGGGAGTCCAGGTCCTGGCGCCTGGACTCCGACGGCACGTATGCCCACCCTGATCTTCGCGAGACCGGCTTCTGGCGTGTCAGCGGCGAAGGCGTGAAGGGCAGTGACAACGAGGAAGTCCTCGAGTTGCTGCTGACGCACAGCACCGGCGTTGTCGAACTGTATTACGGCCACGCGCTCAATCAGTCCTCATGGGAACTCGCTACCGACGTCGTGATCCGATCTATCTCCGGGATTGCGGTCGGTGGCTCGAAGCGTCTCTACGGCATCGTCGACGGCGCCGATCTGGCGTATGTCGAGGAACGAATCAACGCTGACGGCGAATTGGTTCCACGGTTGTCCGCTCGGCTTTCTCGTTACATCGGCTGACCTTTCCGCCGAAAACTGTACGCACGCGAACGGCCCCCGAGCTGAACCTGTGTACAGGTCCCGACCGGACAGGTCGAGGGCTCGGGGGCCGGGTAGCTGCCTGGGATTCGCTCGCCGCTCGCGCGGGATGAATCCGTCAGCGGTAGCGGCTAGCTGGCAGCCACCTCACGCGTCCTAGAGTTCTTCAACGTCAGACCACCTCCTCTCTCGTGTACTCGACAACGTACGCGTGAAGGTGAGGGTCGGCAAAGAGTTATTCTCCCCGCGAAATTCCAAGGTCGATCACCAGGTCAGCGCGTGTTTGAATGGGCAGTTGATGAGTGACGAGCACCACGGTTCTGCCCTCGTCCACCAATAAATCTTCGTTGTCGAGCAGGCTGCGCAGCAACTCGGCACCGCTCCTGTCGTCGAGGTGTTCGGTGGGTTCGTCCAGCAGCAGCACGGGGGCGTCCGACAGCAGTGCCCGGGCCAGTAGGAGCCGTCTTCGTTGTCCGCCGGATATCGCTCTGGCGCCGCCGACCAACGTGGTGTCGATGCCGCCGGCAAGCTCGGAGATCCATTCGCTCAGGCCGACCATGCCGAGCGCTGTCAGTGCCTCGTCGGCGTCGACGTCTCCTCGCGCAACGCGCAGGTTTTCGAGGATGGAGGTTTCGAAGACGTGCGCATCCTCGGCGAAGAATCGTGCCCCGTCCATTGGGGTGATCGTGGACGGAATGAGGCCGGCAAGCTCCATCAGCAGCGTCGTTTTACCCACGCCGCTGGGCCCCACCACTGCGACCCTGCTACCCGGCACCAGTGGCGGCATCCCGGCACCCGCAAGTGGCTGCGCTTTTTCGCGCCACTGGTCTGCTGTATCGAGCATCCCGACAATCCGCGATGCCGACAGTCGCGCCCGCGTCAACGCCACGGCGGCTCCGGGCAGGGCCGACGTCGACTCGAACGCCGCGAGGGGAACGAGCACGATGATGGCCAACGCCATCGGTGTCATGCCCCCTGGCGTACCTCCGAGGGGCCCGTACAGCGTCAGGCCAACGAGCAGGGAACCCAGGACCGACGCCCCGATCGACAACGGGAGAGCTGCATCCGCCCATGCTCCCGGGATCGCCGCGCGATCTCGCGACATCACGGTCAGCCGATTTGCCGATGCGGCTTCTCTCACAGTTTCATCCAGCCTGCCCGCCACTCGAAGTTCAGCCCCGTGATCGAGGGCACGCACAGCCGCCTCGGCGAACTCCGCCCGCGCAGTGGCGCCTTCGGTCTCGGCGATGTTCGCTGAGCGCGCGGCCAGCATCGGTGCGATCACACCGGCGACCATCAGCGCCAAGAACAAGATGAGCGCGGCAGCGGGAGCGACGAATGCGAGGACTCCGACTGCCGCGACCATCAAGATGGCCGATACGAGCATGGGCACAATCGCCCGCACCACGACGTCGCCGAGCACGTCGACATCTGCGCCGGCCCGCGACATCAGATCGCCGCGCCGAAGCAACACTGTGGCGGCACTGCCTTTACCCGCAAGTTGTTCGTACAATTGCGTTCTCGCAGAGGTCATTCCGCACAGTGCGGTGTCGTGAGTGGCGAGCCGCTCGAGGTATCGGAACACACCCCGCGAGATACCGAGCGCCCGGACGGCGACCACCGCGACGGTCAGGTCGAGCACAGGCGGCATCTGCCACGCTCGCGTGATCAGCCAGGCCGAGACGGCCGCGAGCGTCAACGCGCTACCCAGGGTCGCAACGCCGGCGGCAACCGCGAGAGCCACCCGGGAGGGTCGAAGCTCGAATAGGCCGAGAGCACGACGCAGATCAGCGGGCATAGTGTGCTTTCACCTCCACGACGGTGTCTGCGCAGTCGAGAACTGCAGGCCGGTGCCCGACGACTACGACGGTTCGGCCCGACTCGGCCAGTCCGCGTATCGCGGTGAGAACTCCGGCTTCGGCAACTGCGTCGAGGTGCGCCGTCGGCTCGTCGAGCAGTACGACCGGGGCGGACGAGGTGAGGGCGCGCGTCAATGCGAGGCGTTGAAGCTGGCCGAGCGATAAGCCCACTCCCCCGGACCCGACGATGGTGTCCCATCCCTGTGGAAGCTCGGCGAGTACATCGTCGAATCCGGTTGCTGCGCAGGCTTGTGCGAGCATCTCCGGGTCTGGACTGCCGCCGGTGAGAGCGATGTTGTGCTTCAGGGTTCCCGGCAGCAGCACCGGCCGTTGCGGTAGCCAGGTCACCTGACTCCACCAGTTTGCGGATTCGATTTCGCCGAGTGGAACACCGCCGATCGTGATCGTCCCTTCCCTCAGATGCGTCAAGCCGAGCACGGCATGCAACGCGGTCGACTTACCCGCGCCATTGGCTCCGGCCAACACCGTCACGACCCCGGGTTCGAATACCGAGTCGAGACGATGCGGCGCCGATCCATCGCGCGCATCTGCCGAGATCGACGAGAGAACGATCCGGGCCCCGCGCGCGTCGACGCAGCGAGTACCCACCGACGTGGTGCTACGACGATCCAGCACCCCGAAAGCCTTGTCGGCAGCGGCAACTCCGTCCTCCGCGGCATGAAACTGCGCTCCCACTCGGCGCAGCGGAACGTACACTTCCGGTGCGAGCACGAGTGCGATGATGCCCGCCTCGAGCGCCATATCGCCGAACACCAGGCGCAGTCCGATACTCACGGCGACAAGCGCCACGCACAGCGTCGCCAACAATTCGAGGACCAGCGAGGACAGAAATGCGACCTTCAGCGCGCGCATGGTGGCTCGCCGATGTGCATCGCCGAGTGCACGAACACGCGCGGCAGGCCCACGCTCGCGCCCTAGAGCGCGCAGCGTGGGTAGCCCGGCAAGAAGATCCAGCAATTGCGCGGACAGCCTGGTCATCGACTCGAGCGTCGCCGCGGCTCTGCCGTTGGTGAGCAGTCCGATCAGAATCATGAAGATCGGAATGAGTGGCAGCGTGACGATGATGATCACTGCCGACGTCAGATCTTGAGTAACGATCACGACGAGGGTCAGCGGAGTCAGAGTTGCCGCAAGCACAAGAGAGGGAACGTATCCGGTCAGGTACGGCGCCAGAGACCCGAGTGCCCGCGTCACGACAGTGGCGATGGACTCTCGTTCGGCGTCCAGGTGCCGCGGGTCCATCCTCGACGCCGCGTTCAGCACGTCGTTTTCGAGTTCTTCGACAACTTCGGACGCCGCGCGATGCCCGTACCGCGACTGCAGCCAGGTGGTGATCGTCCGAATTACGATGGCTCCGGCCAGGATCGCGAGCTGCGGTACCCAGTCGGCGACGGTTCGCGCATCCGTGGTGATGACACCGGCGAGGACCGTGCCGATCATCACCGCGGAGACGATGATCCCCGCGGTGTCGATCAGCGCCAGCGTCACGGTCAGAACGAGATAGCGCCTCGCCGATCGTGAATAGCGCCATAGCCGCGGATCGATGGGCCCACGCGTCGCGCGTTCGGTGTGGGTCACTTCTTGCGGCTGGATGGCAGTCCGATCGAGTCGGGAATCTGAGCCGACGAGATGCGCTGGCGGAACACCCAGTACGTCCATGCTTGATAGCCCATCACTATGGGGGTCATGAACGCGGCCGCCCACGTCATCACTTTCAATGTGTACGGACTCGACGACGCGTTCTCGATGGTGAGGTTGAATGCTGGGTCCGTGGTCGAGGGCATCACGTTCGGGAACAGTGACCCGAACAGCAGCACGATGACGGCGATGACGGCGATCGTGGTGAAGACGAACGCCCATCCCTCCCGTACGCGTGCGGTGAGGGCCACCACGGCGAGCAACGACACCGCAGCGAGGCCGACCATGATCCATGTCCAACTCTTGCCGTAGGCCAGTTGGGTCCACAGCACGAATCCGCCGCCGACGACTACTGCCGGAACCGATAGCCACACAGCCATTTTGACGGCATCCTCGTGTACGTCGCCGGAGGTCTTCAGCGCGATGAACACCGCACCGTGCAACGCGAACACCAACGCCATGGCGGCACCGCCGAGCAGTGCGTACGGACCGAGTAGGTCGAAGAAGCCTGCAGTGACCTTCTTGTCCTCGTTGATCGCGACGCCGCGAACGATGTTGGCGAACGCTACGCCCCACAGCACTGCGGGAATCCACGAGCCGATTCCGATTCCGATATCGCAGCGCCTGCGCCACACCGGGTCGTTGATCTTGCCTCGGTATTCGATTGCGCAGACGCGCACGATCAGCGCGATGAGTATCAGCAGAAGTGGGAGGTAGAAGCCCGAGAAGAGCGTGGCGTACCACTCCGGGAACGCAGCGAACAGCGCGCCACCTGCCACGATCAGCCACACTTCGTTGCCGTCCCAGACCGGACCGATGGTGTTCAAGACGGCGCGCCTGCGGCGTTCACCGACGGCAGGGTCGGAGTGGCGGCCGAACACTGGCATGAGCATGCCGACACCGAAGTCGAAGCCTTCGAGGACGAAGTAGCCGGTGAAGAATACTGCGATCGCGATGAACCAGATTTCCTGTAGTCCCATGACTGTTCCCCTCAGTACGCGAACGAAAGCTGTTCGGTGTGATCGTCATTGGACTCGGATTCGGTGCGATCCTCGGGCGGATGTCTATCGTGTTCGAGTGGACCTTCGATGACGTATCGACGGATCAGGAAGAACCACACGCACCCGAGGGCCGCGTACAGCAGCGTGAATACCATCAACGAGGTGAAGACGAGTAGCGCCGGGTGGTCCGACACACCCTGGTCGACGGTCAATCGAATCTTGTCGACCCCGGCCAGGTTGGGCGCAACCACCCAGGGTTGACGACCCATCTCGGTGAAGATCCAGCCTGCACTGTTGGCCATGAACGGCGTCGGGATGGCGGCAAGGGACAGCCACGAGAACCACCGCTGGTCGGGAATCCTGCCTCCGCGTGTCACCCAGAGGCCCGCGAGTGCCAACAGCGCCGAGCCGGCTGCAAGTCCGATCATCATGCGGAACGCCCAGTAGGTGACGAAAAGATTCGGCTTGTAGTTGCCCGGACCGAACTGCTGCTCGTACTGCTCCTGCAGTTGGTTCACACCCTGGACCGTCGCACCGAAGTCGTTTTCGGCGAGGAACGACGTGAGCCCGGGGATCGCGATCAGGTGCTTGACGCTTTCGCAGTTGTTGTGTGTTCCGACGGTCAGCAACGAGAACGATGCGTTGGTTTCGGTGTCGCACAACGATTCCGCAGACGCCATTTTCATCGGCTGCTGTTCGAACATCAGTTTTCCCTGAATATCGCCGGTGATTGCAAGAGCGCCACCGGCCACGATCATCACGACAAATGACAACCGGGCTGCCGGCCGCCACATGCTGCGCGCGTCTTCCAACCTGTTCTTGCGGGCTTCGCGAACCATCCACCAGCCGGAGATACCCGCGACGAAGGTGCCCGCGGTCAGGAATGCACCGGCGACCGCGTGCGGGAACGCCGCAAGCGCAGTGCTGTTGGTGAGCAACTCCCAGATGCTGGTGAGCTCCGCGCGGCCGGTCTCGGGGTTGAAGCGCGCCCCGACCGGATGTTGCATCCACGAGTTCGCAACGATGATGAAGTACGCGGACGCGTTCACCCCGATCGCGACGAGCCAGATCGTGGCCAGGTGAACCAGTTTGGGGAGTCGTCCCCAGCCGAAGATCCAGAGCCCGAGGAATGTGGATTCGAGGAAGAACGCAACGAGGCCCTCCAAAGCCAAAGGCGCACCGAACACGTCCCCGACATACCGCGAGTACTCGCTCCAGTTCATGCCGAACTGGAATTCCTGAACAATTCCGGTGGCGACCCCGAGGGCGAAGTTGATGAGGAAGAGCTTCCCGAAGAACTTCGTCAGGCGGTACCAGGAGTCCTTCCTGGTGATGACCCACATCGTCTGCATCCCCGCGATGATCGGCGCCAGACCGATTGTCAACGGAACAAGAATGAAGTGGTACACCGTGGTGACACCGAATTGCCACCGGGAGACGTCCAGTGCGTCCATGTCCTACTCCGAACTTTCGACCCGCGGGAAGGTAGAGCTAACTACCGCTGAACGGGGCTTTCCGCAGCAAGTCCGAGCGTACTACTACGTGCAGTAGTAGCTCAAACGTCAACAGCTTCGTCGGCTCGCGTTTCGACAGCAAAATCGACCATCGATCGAACCTCGTCCGCAATGCCTGGAACACCCAGAACGACGCCGTTGAGTGTGACGACACGGGCCACCAGAGTGATGCTCGAGATGAGCCAAACACCATCTGCAGCAATGAGATCCGCTGGATACACGTTCCCTCTTACGCACGTGTATCCCTTGCCGGCGGCAACACGAAAGAATGCCTCTACAGTCGTCCCAGCAAGGATGCCCTCCTCCGGTGGCGGTGTGATGAGAGTCTTACCGCGGGCCAGCACAACCGTCGACCTCGGACCTTCGAGAACCTTGCCCTCGCTACTGGTGTAGATCACGTCGTCAGCCCCGGCGCGGGCCGCGTGACGCAGCGCAGCCATATTGGTGGCATACGACAGCGTCTTGGCTCCCATGAGCTGCCACGGGGCCTGCGCGGCGAACTCCACCGAATACCCGCGCGCCAAGGTGATCGCGGACACCCCCTCGGCGCGAGCCGCGGCCACACGTTCATGAAGCGGCCCCACCGTCGCGTACCCCGTCGGACCGCCGCCGACCTCCCGCCCCCGACTCGATACCAGCCGCAGCATGCCCTCGTCCTTCGAAATTTTCACCCACTCGTCCACCGCGAGTTCGATGACGAGTCGCCACTCGTCGAGATCGGGTGTGGGCAGGTCCAGGGCTGCGGCGGAAGCAACAAGACGAGCAAGGTGAAGTTCGACGCCGCACGCTGCACCGTTCCGAACGAGAATGGTCTCGAATATGCCATCCCCGCGCACGGCTGCAAGGTCGTCGGCAAACAGAAGTGGCTTGTCTGCGTCGTGCACTCGGCCGTCGAGGGTGACTACTACACGCTTGGACACAGCTAGCTCAACCATGAATCAACCCTAGCCTCGAGATTTTACGACGAGTGACCGCGACGTCGCGGAAGATAGCCCCACCCTTAGCGAGTGCGTGTGTCGCCTATCCGTGCAGCACTGCTCTTCGCTCCTGTCGACGACCAGAACTACGCTCTTACCAGGATGATTGCGTGGGGTGCCCGCCCGTCCCAGCGTTCGCTGATCACCGTGAACCCTGCTTGATCCAGCGCGCGGGTCATGTCCGGCAACGGCCATCGATATGCGGTGACCACCGGGTGATCGAACGATTCGAGGCGCGGGCCCGAAAATAAGGACATGAGCATGGTGCCGTCGTCCTCGAGCACCGAGTGGAGGATTGCGAGTGCGTTGGGAAGGGCGTCGGGCCCCAGATGGATGAGCGAGTACCAGGCAAGGATGCCCGCCCACCGGTCATCCGAGCCGGAGAGGTCATCAATTGCACCGAGCCGGAATCGTACTGCGGGGTGGGCTGTGCGCGCGATATCTACAAGTCGCTCGACGGGATCCAACCCGTCGACATCGTGGCCGAGACCCGCCAGGAGGCCGGCCCAACGACCGGCGCCGGAGCCCACGTCCAGAATTCGGCCCTTGACCGTGTCGGCCCACGGCTCGATGACGGCCCGGTCCGGGTCTGCAGTGGACACCTCCGCGCCGAGCATCTCTGTAACGTCTCGTGCGCGCGCGCCGTACGCGTCCCTGACCTCATCGGTCGATATGACGACAGTTAATTTCCGGTGACGGTTCGTTCGAACTCGAGCGCATTCGGGAAGAGGATGTTGTTCTCCTTGTGAATGTGCTCGTGCAGATCGAGCTCCATCTCCTCGAGCCCGTCAAGCATCGCCCGGTACGAGCCGCAGCCGTCTTCAGGCCTCGTGTACGCCACGGTCACAGCGTTGATCTTTTTGAACAGGTCGCCGACCACCGTGTGCTCGCGCACCAACGTCTCGATGTGGGCTGCGAGTGCTCCGGAGGTGCCGGGAATCCCTGTCTTTTCCATTCGGGCTATCGAGGGAAAAACAGAGCGCTCTTCCCTGGTCATGTGCGGATCGAGCTCGGTGACCGCCTCGGTGTAGAGCTCGTTCACCTGGGCCAACTCGGGGTGCCGGTCGCCGTGGGCCCGGTGCACCTTTTCTACGAGCGCCTGCAGCCGCGGCATCTCCTCCCACATGTACGCGTGGTGGGTGTCGACGATGTCGTGGGCGAGATCAGCCGACTCCCGCGACGTGGGCGTCTTCTGGTCGCTGGCGCCGGGGAGGTCGAGTGCCTTCCGCACTTCCTCCAAGTCGAGTTCGGCCTCGGCCGTCGCGTCGGAGAGGGATCGATGGCCAGCGCAGCAGTAGTCGAGGCCGAACCCCTCCAACAGCCGCGCGCGTCGACCGTCCTCGATTACCAGGTCAGCCAACGTAGTCCGAGCGTCAATAGCCATGAGGCCACCCTAACCGGTTCCGGGCAAGGAGGGTATGTAGAAAATCACTTCAGGAGCAAACGACACTGGTGCTCCTACTATGGGAGCTGTGTCCGATATTTTCCAGATCGATCCCAGCCCACTTCTCACCCTCCCCGACGCCGTGCCGTCCCCCGAAGAATCGCTCGACAGCGCGGTGGCCTGGCATTACGGAAACCCGTTCGGGGAGCAACGCGACGCAACTTCGGGTGCCGTCGTCATCGACCGATCGCACCGTTTCGTCATTGCGATCAGCGGAGAAGAACGTCTGACATGGCTGAACACCATTTCCAGCCAGCTGATCTCCGACCTGCCCGACGGTGGCTCCGCGGAAAACTTGAGCCTGGACCTCAACGGACGCGTCGAGCACCACTTCATCCAGACCGATCTCGGCGGGACTACGTGGATCGACACCGAAGCGCAACTCGGCCCCGATCTCCTCTCGTTTCTGAAGAAGATGGTGTTCTGGTCCAAGGCGGAACCCCGCGAGGGTAGCGAGCTGGCGGTACTGAGCGTGCTCGGCGCCGATGCAGCGAGAATCCTCGAAGCCGCCGGTGCGCCCACGCCGCACAAGCCTTACGACGCACTCCCCCTCGATGCCGCGGCCCCCGGCGGCGGGTTTGTGCGCAGGATGCCGTGGCCCGGACCGAATGCCTACGACCTGCTCGTCCCGCGCCCAGCGCTGGCTCAATGGTTCAAGAAGCTGCGCGACGCCGGCGCCACCCCGGCCGGGACATGGACGTTCGACGCCCTGCGGGTCGAGTCGCTTCGGCCTCGGGTGGGTCTCGACACCGACGAGCGGACGATCCCGCACGAGGCTCGCTGGATCGGCGGGGTCGACGAGTTGGGCGCAGTCCATCTCGAGAAAGGGTGCTACCGCGGCCAGGAGACTGTCTCCCGAGTACACAATCTCGGCCGGCCTCCTCGTCACCTGGTACTACTGCATCTCGATGGATCCGCGGATGGGCGTCCGGCACCAGGAGATCCGGTCACTGCCGGAGGACGCACCATCGGCCGGATCGGCACCGTCATCGACCACTTCGAACTCGGCCCCGTCGCCTTGGCGCTGCTCAAACGCACGATTCCCGCAGACGCCGAACTCGTTGCCGGGCCGTGTGCCGCGTCCATCGATCCCGATTCCATTCCCAGCTACGACGATGTGCAGGCCGGGCGCGCCGCCGTCGATCGCTTGCGCGGGAGATGATCGGACGGCTCGACGCGGTCCGGGATCTCGTTCTCGGCTATTGCGCTGACGGGTTACTGGAACTTCTCGCGACGCCGGATATACCCCCGACGGTCGAACGTGACATCCGGGCTGCGCTCGGTTTCCTTACCGAAACGTGACCCTTGCCGCGTATCCGTACGTCGGTGCAGGTAAATGCCCCGATTGCGGGTGCCGGGAGCCCCAAAAGATTCGCCACACGCAGACCGTCTGGGCATCTGAGCGATTCTCGCGCTAGAGTGTGTGCCAGGAAGAAATACAAAAACTAACGGGGCGCCCACATTTCCCCAGGCCGCCCCGCAAGTCCGCGAGGGGGCAACGCCATGGGCCGAGGCAGGGCTAAGGCAAAGCAGACAAAAGTCGCTCGTGAGCTCAAGTACAGCTCTCCCACAACTGACTTGGACAGTCTGCAAAGAGAACTTTCCAGTCGTCCGTCCAGCTCCCACCGTGGCGGCATTACCTCGGACTCGAACGGGCCTTCCCGGGTCGAGGAAGATGAATACGAGGACTGGCGAAGCTGATCAGTCATACTTGAATGAGTGAAGGGGAGCCGCATTGCGGCTCCCCTTCACTCGTTCGTATGCTGTTCCCTCTCAGAACCGTGGGTGGTTGCCCACCAGAGTTGCACGCTCCGTGGTCGCAGTCTTGTCTGTCGATTTCTTGATGCTTCCCAGGGTCCAGCAGTCGATATGTCGTGCGGTCAACACAGCTAGGGCGCGATCGACGTCCTCGGGGGCCACGATTGCCACCATCCCGACGCCCATGTTGAAGGTCTGTTCCATCTCGGCTCGTTCGACGCGTCCTCGCTGGGCGATGAGCGAGAACACCGGAGCGGGACTCCAGGTGCCACGATCCAGTTCGGCAACGAGCCCTGCGGGCATGACTCGACCCAGGTTGTTGGCGAGTCCGCCGCCAGTGACGTGACAGAAGGTGCGTACATCCGTCTCTGCCGCCAGTGCGAGGCAGTCCTTGGCGTAGATCTTCGTCGGCTCCAACAATTCCTCACCGAGGGTGCGGCCGAACTCCTCCACGTGACCACCGAGATCCATGTGGTTGATCTCCAGTAGCACCTTGCGTGCGAGTGAGTACCCGTTGGAGTGCAGACCGGAAGATCCCATCCCGATGACGACGTCCCCGGGACGGACTCGCTCGGGTCCGAGCACTGAATCCGCTTCGACGACGCCGACGCCGGTCGCCGAGAGGTCGTAGTCACCGTCGGCCATCAAGCCGGGGTGCTCTGCTGTCTCACCGCCGAGCAATGCACAGCCTGCGATGATGCAGCCTTCGGCGATACCTTTGACGAGTTCGGCGACCATCTCGGGGACGACTCGGCCGACGGCAATGTAGTCCTGAAGAAACAGTGGCTCCGCGCCGCAGACGACGAGGTCGTCGACGACCATGGCGACTAGGTCCAACCCGAGAGTGTCGTGCTTACCCAACGCCTGGGCGACAGCAATCTTGGTGCCGACTCCATCGGTCGACGCTGCCAGGATCGGCTCGCGGTAGTCGGTTCTGAGCGCGAACAGGCCGGCAAATCCGCCGATTCCCCCCATGACCTCGGGCCGACTGGCCTTCTTGGCGAGAGGCGCGAAAAGTTCGACAGCCCGGTCGCCGGCGGCGATGTCGACGCCCGCGGAAGCATAGGAAGCACCACCCGAGGAGGTTGCGCTCGTTGGTCGGGAATCCTCGGTCATGCGGCTCCAGCCTTGTTCTCGATCTCCGTTGTGCACACTGTGCACAATTGCGCTCTCACGATACCGGAGCCGAGATGCTGCCCAGGCAGGCCGTGGACCCAGTCCCTGAAAGTGAGCATGGTTGCCGCCCTTCTTGCATCGGTCAGATCGTCGGTATCGCCGCCAAGAGTCGTTTGGTGTAATCCTTTTCCGGTGACCGGAGAATCTTCCACGGCGTCCCCATTTCGACGAGCCCTCCGTCCTTGAGCACCGCAACCTGGTGCGCGACGCGGTCGACGACAGCCAGGTCGTGGCTGATGAACAGGCACGCGAACCCGAACTCACGCTGCAAGGCCTCGAACAAGTCGAGCACCGCAGCCTGGACCGATACGTCCAGTGCGCTCGTCGGCTCGTCGGCAACAAGAAGATCCGGTTGCATTACAAGCGCTCTGGCCAGCGATACCCGTTGCCGTTGTCCACCGGACAACTCGTGCGGGTATCTCTTGTCGCTGCCCGAGGGCAGCTGCACGGCCTCCGATAGCTCGGCTACCCGTCGTACGATGTCGGTCTTGCTGCCGTACTTGTGCACGATCATCGGTTCGGCGATGCATTGCCCAACGGTCAGGCGCGGGTTGAGGGACGTCGCGGGATCTTGGAACACGAAACCGAACCGTTTGCGCATGGGTCGCAGCTTGCGTTGAGACAACTGCGAAATTTCCTGCCCCATCACCGTCACGGTTCCCCCAGTCGGCTTTTGCAAGGCCGCGACGCATCTACCGATCGTCGATTTACCAGAGCCCGATTCCCCGACCAGTCCGAGAGTTTCCCCGCGGTGAATGGCGAACGACACATCGTCGACGGCCCGGAAGGACTCTGCTCCGAGGCCACCGGAAAATTGCACAACCAGATTTGCGACTTCGAGTACCGGTTCACCCGATTTGTCGACGAACTTGTCCGAGGCAGCAGGAGCCAACTTAGGCACCGCGGCAAGCAGTTTTTTGGTGTAGTCCTCGGTCGGGGCGTCGAACAACTCTCGAACCGGAGCTTCTTCGACGACGCGGCCGTCCTTCATCACCACGACGCGGTCAGCGAGGTTCGAGACGACTCCCATGCTGTGCGTGATCAGTACGATCGCGCATCCCAGCCGGTCTCGCAGATCCCGCAGGAGCGCCAGGATTTCCGCTTGCACCGTCACATCGAGAGCGGTGGTCGGCTCGTCGGCAATGATGACTTTCGCCTCGCACGAGATGGCGATCGCGATCATGACGCGTTGCTTCTGCCCGCCGGAGAGCTCGTGCGGAAAGTATCCGAAGCGCTGTCCTGGGTCGGGTAGGCCAACCATTGTCAGCAGTTCGATCGCCCGCGTCTTGGCTGCCTTTCTGTTCATCCGCTTGCCGTTGGCTCCGGGATGAGCACGAAGGGCCTCCACGATTTGGAAGCCCACAGTGAACAGCGGATCGAGCGCGCTGCCCGGCTCCTGGAACACCATCGCGATAGCGTTGCCGCGCAGTTTCGCCCACGCCTTGTCAGTCAGTGCAGTGACCTCACGTCCGCCGAGAACGACGTGGCCGTCGATGTGCGCGGTGTCTGGCAGCAACCCGATGACCGAGCGCACGCTGACGGACTTACCCGATCCCGATTCACCGACAACGGCCAGCACCTCACCGGGAAACACCTCGAACGAGACCTCCCGCACCGCCCGAACGTCTCCGCCATCGGTTGCAAAGGTGACAGACAACTTGTCGAGACGCAGGGCCGGCTCTTCGACAACGGTCATGCCTTGGTCCCCTTCTTGCGTGTACGCAGCAATGGATTCATCGTTTCGCTGGCACTTTCACCGACCATCGTCATCGCAAGCACGACCAAGACGATGCCGAGACCTGGAAACACTGATGTCCACCAGATCCCGTTCGAGATATCCGGCAGAGCCTTGTTGATGTCGTAACCCCACTCCGAGGCCGACGTCGGTTCGATTCCGAAACCGAGGAAGCCGAGACCAGCGAGAGTGAGTATTGCCTCGGCCCCGTTGAGGGTGATGATGACAGGCAGTGTCTGAACGACGTTGGCCAGAATGTGACGGAACAAGATTCGCGGCGTACTCGCCCCGGTGACCCTCGCAGCATCGACGTACGGTTCGGTTTTGACCGAGACGGTCGCATTACGGACAACCCGAAAATACTGCGGCACAAATATCGCCGTAATCGCGATAGCCGCGGACGCGATACCCCCGAAACTGCTCGACTGGCCACCAGCGACGACGATCGAGATGACTACCGCGAGCAATAGCGTCGGGAAGGCGTACATCGCGTCCATGAACAGCACGAGGACGCGGTCGAACCAACGACCGATATATCCCGACGCCAACCCTAGCGGGACACCGATCGCGACGGATAGCACCAGCGAACTCGCAATGACCATCAATGCTGTTCTCGCACCGTAGATCACGCGCGAGAACACGTCTTCGCCGCGAACCGACGTGCCGAAAAGATGATCGGCCGACGGCGCCGCCTGTCGTGCGAACTGTTGGCCGCCGTCGTTGGTTTGTGAGAATCCGTACGGCGCAATGAGCGGGGCGAACACAGCGGCGAACACGAACAGACCCAGCAGCGCCAGGCCCACGATCAGTGTTGCGCGCTGAATGCCCGAGGTGGATTGAATGAACGCAAGCCCTGGGAAACCAGAACGAGGTGGCCGTGCGGCGTCGACCTCAGTGATGACGACCTCGGTACTCATCAGAACCTCACTCTCGGGTCGATGAGAGCGACGATGGCGTCGGTGAAGAAACTGACCACAGCGACGACGAGGGCGAGGAACGTCACGATGCCCTGCACTGCAACGAAATCACGCGCTTGCAGATAACGGGCAAGTTCATAACCGAGCCCCTTCCATTCGAAAGTAGCCTCGGTCAGCACGGCACCACCGATCATGGTTGCAATCTGCAAGCCCATCAACGTCACGATCGGGATCATCGCGTTCCGGAAGGCGTGCCGAAGCGTCACCGTTCTACTGCTGACGCCACGGGCCCGCGCGGCCTCGACATATCCGGACTGCAGTGTCTGCAGCAGGTTCACGCGTACGAGCCGCAGAAATACCCCAGCGGTAAGCAATCCGAGTGCGAGAGCCGGCAGGACTGCATGTTCGAGTACATCCTGGGTGTAGGCAGGCTCGCCGTAAAGAAATGAGTCGATGATCAAGACGTTCGTTTTCGGTGACACATTCTGCAGTGCCAGTTCGACGTTGATACTTGCGCGGCCTGCCACGGGGAGCCAACCGAGCTTCACCGCGAACAGCAATTTCAGCAACATACCGACGAAGAAGACCGGTGCTGCGTAAGCGAGGATCGCGAAGATTCGCAGTGATGCGTCGCCGAACCGATCACGGTGGGTCGCGGCGAAAAAGCCGAGGGGTATACCAACCGCGAACGCCACCAGCAGTGCCCAGAAAGCGAGTTCCAAAGTGGCAGCACCGTTGGTGAGGAGCACATCGCTGATCTGGCGATTGTCGGTTGCCGAGACACCGAAATTGCCGTGGACCAGTCCCTTCAGATACTCCCAGTACTGGGTGAGAATAGGCCGGTCGTAACCGGCCTCGGCTTTACGCTCGGCAATCTGATCGGCAGGCAACCGACCACCGAGGGCCGCGGTGATCGGATCGCCGATCACGCGCATGAGGAAGAAGACGACTGTGACGAGAATCCACGCCGTCGGAATGATCAGCAGAAACCTGATTCCGAGATAGCGGGCGAGCGCGCCATACCGTGATGGCGCGCTCGTCTGCTCCGACTTCTTCTCTTCGACGCCTTCTACCTCGCTCGACGGCGTGGTAGTAGGCACAGATCAGCCCTTTTCGAGAGGAGTGAACCGGAACTTGAACGACGCGTCGAGAGTGTCGTCGACTCCGCTGACCTCATCGGTCGCTACAGCAATCTGCTTACCTTCCAACAACGGAAGCGTCGGCAGGTAATTCGTTGCGAGCTCGGTCTGAATCTTCTCCAGTACTTCGTTACGGTCGTCGCGATCAGCCGTTGTGCGTTCCTTGTCGAGAAGCGCGGTGATCTCCGGGCTCTCGAAATGTGACTGCAGGAAATTGTCCGGTGCGAAGAACGGCGTCAGGTAATTGTCGGCATCAGGAAAGTCGGGAAACCAACCCAGCTGGTACACCGGGTAGGCGTCAGCGACACGTTCCTTGGTGTACGACGTCCATTCCGTGGACTGCAAGTTGACCTTGAACAGGCCAGTCGCGTCGAGTTGCGACTTGATGGCCGCATACTCTTCGCTCGAGCTGGATCCGTAATGGTCTGGGTTGTACTGCAAGTTCAGCACAACGGGGGTCGCAACCTTTGCTGCAGAGAGGAATTCAGCTGCAGCGTCGCGGTCCGGGTTCTCACCGTAAACGTCTTCGAACGCAGGCGTCGCGCCTTCGAGACTGCCGGGAACGACCGAGTACAGCGGGGTGTACGTGCCCTTGTAGACCCCGTCGGAGAGTGCCTGCCGATCCACCGAGGCAGCAATAGCCTTACGTATCGCCAACTTCTGCTCTGGGGTGTCGCCTGGCATCGTGTTCATATTGAAAACCATGTAGCGACTCTCGCCGCCAGGGCCCTCGTGCACCGTCAACCCGTCGATATTGCCGAGCGAATCGATATCGGTCGGGGTCAGCGAACGCCACGCCACGTCGATCGCTTTGTTCTGCACGTCGAGCTTCAGGTTGTCCGAGCTGGTGTAGTACTTCAGTGAAATATTCGAGGTTTTGGGTGCGCCGAGAACTCCCTTGTAGTCGTCGTTGGCCGTGAAGCTGACCAAGGCGTTCTTGGCGTAACTGCCCATCGAGTAAGGCCCAGCGAAAGGTTTTCCGGCAACGATCTCGTCATCGGCGAGTACTGCGTCCGCCGAGAAGACGCTCTGGTCGACGATGGGCCCCGCGGCCGTCGCGAGAATCTGCGGGAATGTCTGATCGTTCGGACTCTTCAGCGTGAAGTCGACGGTCGTAGCGTCCGGCGTCGCAATGCTGGCGAGGTTGGTCAGCAACGATGCCGGCCCGTTCGGATCATTGATCGCCGTGATCCGATCGAACGAGAACTTGACGCTCTCACTCGTCAACGGATTGCCGTTGGCGAAAGTCACGTCGTCCTTCAACGTGCAGCTGTAGATCGTCGGCTCGGTGAAGTCGCAACTCTCGGCGACATCAGGCTGCAACTCGGAGCTACCGGGCGCAAAGTTCATCAGAAACGGATAGACCTGATTCATGATCATGAACGAACCATTGTCGTACGAACCCGCGGGATCGATGGACGTCACCTGATCAGTAGTCCCCACGGTGATGGGGTCGCCACCACCGTTCCCGCCGGACGCTGCGCCGTCATCGGTGCGACCGGAACCGCACGCCGATACCGTCAACACCGCGACGGACAGTGCCGCCACTCCCAAAATTTTCGTGCCGAACCGCGAACTACTCTGGCGCGAACTGCGACCGTTACCCGGCGACAGGATCATCTGCATGCCTTCTTTTCTGTTCGGTTGTGTCCTGAATTATTGCGGACTTTACCGATCCGCTGTTTCGAATATCAGGCAAACAGAAAACTCTAGTAACTATCCTCGACCGAAAAGCTTTGCGCTGCTTACGGTCGACTCAGGGCGCTCACGTTCACATTGCCCTGCTCGATCGACTGGCCTGCAGCAGTAGCCAGCATGCCTTCCAGAACGTGCTTGCCGAGCGCGTTGTCAGCAGGCAGTTCGATCGGGTAGTTACCAGTGAAACATGCTGTGCAGAGCCGAGATTCCGGCTGCTCCGACGCGGCGATCATGCCCTCGGTCGAGATGTAACCGAGAGAATCGGCACCGATTGCAGAACGCACGCCTTCGAGGATGCCATCCGCAGAATCGACACCGTTGGCGATCAACTCTGCGGGAGAAGCGAAGTCGATACCGTAGAAGCACGGCCATCGAACAGGCGGCGACGCGATACGCACGTGGATCTCGAGGGCTCCTGCCTCCCGCAACATCCGAATGAGGGCGCGCTGGGTGTTACCGCGGACGATCGAATCATCCACCACAACCAGACGTTTGCCTCGAATTACTTCTTTGAGCGGGTTCAGTTTGAGCCGGATGCCCAGCTGACGGATAGTTTGCGACGGTTGAATGAAGGTACGCCCGACGTAGGCGTTCTTCATCAGACCTTGGCCGTAGGGAATTCCTGATTCCTGTGCGAACCCGACCGCGGCGGGTGTGCCGGACTCAGGGACAGGGATGACGAGGTCACCCTCGGCAGGATGTTCCTTGGCGAGGCGACGGCCGATCTCGACGCGAGTGGAGTGCACCGAGCGTCCACCGATCACACTGTCAGGACGCGCGAGGTAGACGTACTCGAAGATGCAGCCCTTGGGCTCGGGGGCCGCGAAACGCGAGGACCGGACACCGTCGGCATCGATAGCCAACAGCTCACCTGGTTCGATGTCGCGCACAAAAGCAGCGCCGACGATGTCGAGTGCTGCCGTCTCACTGGCCACAACCCATCCACGATCGAGACGTCCCAGTGAGAGCGGGCGAACCCCGTGGGGGTCGCGTGCCGCGTACAGCGTGTGCTCATCCATGAACGTCAAGCAGAACGCACCCTTGAGAGTCGGCAACAACTCCATCGCTGCCTGCTCGATGGTGCGATCGGCAGCCTTGTGCGCCAACAATGCGGTGACGACGTCAGAATCCGAGGTTCCGTTTCCTTGAAGTCGGTCGCTGATGAGGCCTTCTTCACGTGCCCGCGTCGCAAGTTCGGCGAAATTGACGAGGTTCCCGTTATGGCCGAGGGCAATGCCCGTCCCTGCCGCGGTGGTACGAAAGACTGGCTGTGCGTTCTCCCAAGTGACCGAGCCGCTGGTGGAGTAACGACAATGTGCGACGGCAACGTGACCGGGCATCGCGCCGAGTGTTTGTTCGTCGAAGACCTGACTGACGAGACCGAGATCCTTGAAGACCAGGACCTGGGCGCCATCGGAGACAGCGATGCCGGCAGCTTCCTGACCTCTGTGCTGCAACGCATAGAGCCCGTAATAAGAAAGCTTGGCCACATCCTCCCCCGGGGCCCAGACTCCGAAGACGCCACACTCTTCACGAGGTTCATTTTCGGGTTCGTCGATCGGTTTACCTACCAAGAGATTTGGACTGTCGACCGACAAATCGGCGTTGGTCACGGGCATTGCTCCCTTGAGGGATGGGGCGGGGGGCCTAATTCAGTCTACGGGCATACGGGGCGAGTTGACACACCGTGGGCGAGTCGCCGTCCGTGGGCCGTCCACTTTCCGTTCACACACCTGTGGTTTCGCCGCGCGGACCGGGCAGACGCAAGATCGGCAACCAATGCTTCACTTCGCCGGCGCGGTTACCCGAGGCCGTGATCGACCCGTCCTGCAAGGCGTCATCGAAAGCGCGAACGCCGGTTACCACTTCCAACCAGGTACGCGGATCTGTCTCGACGACATTCGGCGGCGTCCCCCGTGTATGGCGAGGCCCGGCAATGCACTGGACGGCTACGAACGGCGGCACCCGCACTTCGACACTCGACCCAGGTGCCACCTGCGCGAGGGTGCGGGCCGTGGTGCGAACTGCGTCGGCGATCGCTGTGCGCTGAGGCTTCTCGATCGAGTCGTCGCCGATCCAGTCGGCGACAGCGAGCACCGCGGTCCGGACTTGTTCGGGGGTCACGGTTTTGCTCGAAGCCATGGCCTGAGCTTAGGACGAGTACGCAGGCAACTCGAGGCGAGCTGCGTCACTGCACCAAAATCGGTCCACCGATGCGCATCCGGCCCTGCGGAGTCGATTTGTGTGCACTGACGACAGCCAGCACCGCCCCTGACGCGTTGACGGCGTAGTGCAGCAATGCAGGCGCCAGCACACTGCCGCTTCGGTACCGCAGCCACGAAAACAGCACCCCGGCTGCCGTCGTACCCGCGACGGTGCCGAGGACGGAGTCTCCTGCGGCTCGGGCCGGGTGAATGTGCCACAAGCCGAAGAAGATCGGCGACAGTCCAGGTGAGACAGCATCGAATACACCACGAAAGACGAGTTCCTCACATACGACCGTGCCGAGTGGGATGCGAAACAGTATCCAATCGGCCAGGTTCTCGTCCGACGGCCGAATCCGCTCGACAAGCGCCGGCACCGCTGCCACCGTCAGAGATCCGAGTACTGGCACAGCAGCGGCGGCGAGCCCCAATTTCAGTCCGCTTCGCCGTTGCGAGAGGCCGAGTCCAGACGCGCCGAGCCCACTCGCCGCAGCCACAGAGAGGCCGAATGCCGCGTTGACGACCGCGCGAGAACGAGGCGGGAGGCTCAGCGCCGGTACGACGACGGTGCTCCACGCCGTGGTGACAGCGCCGAGGGCCAATAGATTCATTTCTCCGGACCGTCTCTGCCCGCGTATTCGTCCATGACGTCGCGGACACGCGCAGTGTCCTCAGCGGTCCACCCGTCGGGCGCCGCTACCGCTACCCACCCGTCGAGCACGAGAGAACCGTAGTTGTGACCGTGCCCGTCGGGAACGTCTGCGGCGTTGGTGAGGTCGGCTGCGACCTGCCAGAACGTGACGATCGGGAACCATCGCATGTCCGGCAACCGGTCCGGACCGGGGGCCTCTGCCAGCCAGTCGGGACGCTCGAACAGCAGGTCGAGTGACCACCACACCACCGGGTCCGAAGCGTGCTGCACGTACAGGATTCGAGGACTCAGCCACGGCCGGCCCTCTGGCGGAATCCCTCTCGCATCGTCGGCGAAGCGTAAAACCAACCCGTCCGCGTATACGGGGAGCACTTCGGAACTCCCGACATCACGACGTGCCACGAACTGCGACCACAGACGGTTGGCATTCGGCGGCCCGACCCATAGAACACCGTCGACGCTGTCGCGGATCTCGGCCAGGCCATCGAAAGCACCCTCACCGGATCGGGTTCCGAGACTCTCGCCGTAAACGTAGAGGCGAGGTCGACTCTCCTGCGGCTCGAGTAGCCAACGCGCGCGCACCGCGTCGATAAGTGCTCGGCCGGACTTGGCTGCTTTGTCCCGCTCGGCGAGGAACGAGATCCAACTCGGAAGATACGAGTACTGCGCAGCCACGGTAGCAACGTCGCCGCCGAACATCAGCTCTTCTGCCTCGATGGCTGTCGGATTGACCCAACCGGTCCCTGTCGTCGGCACCACGACGAGCGCCTGCCGCTCGAACGCGCCGGTGCGTTCGAGTTCCTGGACAACGATATCGAGGCGTTGCTTCTGCGTTTCAGCGGTTTCGAGGCCTGCGTACGCCCTGATCGGTTCCCGAGCCGGACGGCCGAGCCCCTGTGAGATCTCGTCGCCGCTCAGTCCACTGGAGACGAAGTTCCGGCCCTCGAATCCGAGACTGTCCCAGGGCGCCAGCGACTCAGGGCTTCCCGATCGTTCAGGCCGTGTGGGCTGCTCCACGCCATCACGTGTTTCGTCGTTGTGAAGGCTGAACACCGAATCGGTAATGCTCGACGCCCCACGCAACAGCACACCCTGCACCAACGCAATGACGAGTACGACCACCACGATCACGCCGATGATGTTTGCTACCTCGCGGGGCATCTTGACGATCTTGTTGATTCGACGCGCGACGCGTCGATCGAAGTCCCGCAGCACTCGCCACAATGAAATCAGCAGCCCGGCAATCAGGATGCTGAGCGCACCGGTCCGAAAATATCCGGTGGTGGTCGTCCCTTCCGCGTCCATCAGTGCAGCGAGCTCACGCTGCCAACCCGCGGAGAGGTAGAGCATGTACAGCGAGGCGACGGCAGCAATCAGCGGAACCGCGACTTTCAGGACAAGTTCTACCTTCGGCGGCAGCGGCCACCACGGCCTCCTCATGAGGATCCAGCGGTGTACTGCCCAGCCGGCGGCGCTACCGAAGCCGTATCCGATCGCTGCGTTGATGCCGCCGATCAGACCTTGAAACAACCAATCGCGTGGCAGCAGCGAAGGCGTCAGCGACCAGCAGAAGAACAGTGCACCGAAGGCGATACCGGTGAAGTCGAGCTCGAGTAGCCGCCAAAGCCGCATGGCAAAGGGGTACTTGTCCGGAGAGGGAACAGAGACACCGAGAGGAACGCGGAGATGCGCATGCTCCACCGTGCTCACACGCGACTCCGGCGCCTGGTCGTGCGGTCCCGACGGCTCTCCGCTCGGCACAGCCCTACCCGAAGAGTCTGGGAAGAGTGCCCTCGAAGGTGTCGCGGAGTTCGGTCATCTTGACCGCGAACTGCCCCTGGACCTCGATTTCGTCCGAGCCTTCGTCGACGACACCGATGCGTGTCCACGGCAGCGACCGGGCGGTGCACATTCCGGTGAAACGCGTCTCCTCGGTACGGGGCACAGCGACGAGCACACGTCCTGCGGACTCGGAGAACAGTGTGACGAACGGGTCTGCACCTTCGGGGAGAAGGATGCGGCAGCCGGTTTCACCCGCGAGCGCTGCTTCGACGACAGCTTGCGCGAGGCCGCCCTCGGACAGGTCGTGCGCCGCACTGACCATTCCGTCGCGCGAACCCGCGAGCAGGATGTCCGCAAGCAGCTGTTCACGACCCAAATCGACCTTCGGCGGAACTCCACCGAGATGGTCGTACTCGACCTGAGCCCAGATGGAGCCGTCGAATTCATCGTGGGTATCGCCGAGCAGGATCAGCGTCTCGCCGGGCTCGAGACCGAGGCCCGTCGGGATGCGTCGGTGTACGTCATCGATCACACCGAGAACGCCGACGACGGGCGTCGGGAGGATGGGATTGGATCCGGTCTGGTTGTAGAAACTGACGTTTCCGCCGGTGACCGGGATACCGAGGGTGACGCAGCCATCTGCAAGCCCACGCACGGCCTGCTCGAACTGCCACATGACGCCCGGATCTTCAGGGGAACCGAAGTTGAGGCAGTTGGTGACAGCCTTCGGGGTTGCACCGGTGACGGCGACGTTTCGGAAGGCTTCTGCCAGTGCGAGTTGTGCACCACGGTAAGGATCGAGCATCGTGTAGCGGCCCGACGCGTCGGTGGACAGCGCGATACCGCGGCTCGTCTTCTCGTCGATGCGGATCACTCCGGCATCGGCATTCTCGGCGAGCACAGTATTGCCGCGGACGTACCTGTCGTACTGCTCGGTGATGAACTTGCGGCTGCACAGCTGCGGCGAGCCGATCATTTTCAGCAGGGTGGCTCGCAGTTCCTCGGCGGTCTCCGGTCGCTTCAGCGAGTCGGTGGTGTTCGCAACCAGCGCATCCTGGGAGGCAGGACGCTGCACGGGACGCGAATAGACCGGGCCGTCGTGCGCGACAGTCTTCGGCGGCACGTCGACGACGGTCTCCCCGTGCCAAGTGATCTCGAGGTTGTCGCCGTCGGTAACTTCACCGATCACCGTCGCCAAAACGTCCCATTTCTTGCAGACGGCCATGAATTTGTCGACGTTGTCCGGGGTGACGACGGCGCACATGCGTTCCTGCGACTCGCTCGAGAGCACCTCGGCGGGCGTCATGCCGGTAGCCCGCAGCGGCACCTGCTCGAGCGTGATGTGCATTCCGCCACTGCCTGCAGACGCAAGTTCAGAGGTAGCGCAGGACAATCCAGCCCCGCCGAGGTCCTGAATGCCGACGACGAGCTTGGCCGCGTACAACTCGAGACACGCCTCGATGAGCACTTTCTCGGCAAACGGGTCGCCGACCTGAACGGCAGGAAGTTTCTTGCGACTCTTGGATGGTCCGGCTCCACTGCCCGCTTCGTGTTCCGCGCTATCGAAAGTTTCCGATGCAAGGACGGACACACCGCCGATACCGTCGAGACCCGTCCGGGCACCGAACAGAATGATCTTGTTACCGAGACCCGACGCGAAGGCCAGATGCATGTCCTCGACGCGCATGAGCCCGGCACACAGAGCGTTGACCAGCGGATTCCCCGCGTAGGAAGCATCGAAGACCGTCTCGCCGCCGATGTTGGGCAGACCGAGCGAGTTCCCGTACCCGCCCACCCCAGCGACAATGCCCGACAGAACCCGTCGCGTGTCGGGCGCATCCGCAGCACCGAAACGCAGCTGATCCATGACGGCGATCGGGCGAGCGCCCATGGCCATGATGTCGCGGACGATGCCGCCCACACCGGTAGCGGCGCCCTGATACGGCTCGACATACGACGGGTGGTTGTGGCTCTCGACCTTGAACGTGACAGCCCAACCGTCACCGACATCGACAACACCCGCGTTCTCGCCGATGCCCGCGAGCATGGACTTACGCATCTCGTCCGTGGTGGTCTCACCGAAATACTTCAGGTGGACCTTCGAGGACTTGTACGAGCAGTGCTCGCTCCACATGACTGAGTACATCGCCAACTCGGCATCGGTCGGCCTACGGCCGAGGATCTCCTTGATGCGGGCGTACTCGTCGTCCTTGAGTCCGAGTTCTTTGTACGGCTGCGCCACGTCAGGCGAAGCAATCGCGTTCGAAACGGTGTCGATGTGTGCAGAGCTAGCGGACACGAGGAGTGGGGTCCCTTCCTGGACGAAATGCCAGGGCGAGTCTATCTGTGCTCGGTGACATGCCGAAATCCGCTCGCTTCCCCAGCGCGAACGACGACATCGTACGAACCTCGCACCCCTTTTGCCAACCCCCGCACCCAATTCAGGTCCGAGCAGGTGCGCGAAGTTCCCAAAAAAGGTGCAAGCTCACCCAGCAGGCGCCAAGAATGCGCCCAGTGCATCGGCGTACGCAGCGACGTCCGATGCACCCATCAGCTCCCGCGACGAGTGCATCGCAAGTTGCGCGGCGCCGACATCGACGGTCGACAGACCTGTGCGCGACGCGGTAATCGGCCCGATCGTCGAACCGCAGGGCAGATCGGCGCGGTGGACGTAGCGCTGCAACGGCACACCTGCCTGATCACACGCCAAGGCGAACGCCCCTGTTCCGACGGAATCCGTTGCATACCTGAGGTTTTGGTTGACCTTCAGCACAGGGCCACCGCCGAGCTCAATGCGATGCGCGGGCTCGTGCCGCTCGGGGTAGTTGGGGTGCGTCGCGTGCGCCATGTCCCCCGATGCACAGATGGAACCAGCCATCGTTCGCAGAAATTCTTCGCGTCCGCCTCCGCGCCCCAACACGATTCGTTCGAGGACCGTGTTGAGCAGGTCGGAGAACGCGCCGCTGTCGGACATGCTGCCGACTTCCTCATGATCGAACAGAGCGAGGACCGGGGTCACCGCGGTCGGATTCTGTACGGCTGCGATCAGGGCCTGAGTCCCCGCGTAGCAGGTACCTTGATTATCGAGGCGCGGTGCGCTGACCAGCTCCGATTCGACTCCCACCACAGCGCTGGGAGCCAGGTCGTGGGTCATGAGCTCCCACCCGAGGACGGTATCGGGATCGACACCCTCTCGTTCCGCAACGTACGAGATGAACGATCGAGGTGAATTACCTACGCCCCAAATAGCATTGACGTGCCGCTGCGGATCCAGCGTGACGCCTTTGCGGTCCGCCGACAGGTGGATAGCCAACTGTGGCACTCGCAGGATCGGCTCGTCGACCTTGACGAGGACCTCACGCAGATCATTGCCGTCACGGACGCTCAGACGACCCGAGATGCCGAGGTCCCGATCGAGCCATGAATTGAGCCATGCGCCCCCGTACGGTTCGAGCCCGACCATCTGGAAGCCGGCGGATTCGAGGTCGGGATGCTGCTTGACCCGCAGGTTGGGGCTGTCCGTGTGACCGCCGACGACACGGAACGGGCCCTCGCTCTCGGTGCTCCACGCGACCAGCGAGCCGCCGCGGATGAGGTAGTACTTGCCCGCTTCGGTGGGCCATACTTCGGTCTCGTCGACCTGCACGAAACCGACTTCCTCCAGCTGCACCGCCGCCGTGCGGCACACATGGAACGGAGACGGCGAAACGTCGATGAAGTTGCACAGGCCGGCAGGAGAAGCGAGAGACGACATGTCAGTCATTGTGACAGCCGCCGGGTCGAGAGGTGAGCGTCAGTGCGGCCCCGATACACAGAACACGTTGCCGTCGGGGTCCGTCAGCGTGACCCAGGTGAAGTCGCCCATCGTGTGTCGCTCCACCTCGGACGAACCCGATTCGACGAGTCGAGCCGTTTCACCGTCGAGATCCGTCGTCGTCAGATCCAAGTGGATCCGGTTCTTACCTGGTGTCGGATCGTCGACCTTCTGGAAGGCAAGCCGGTAGGGCACGGACGGGAGAGCGACGACATAGAACCAGCCGTCGTTCTCCTGTTCGATGGTGCCGCCGGTCTGCTGCGCCCACCACTGCGCAAGCGGACCAGGGTTCGAGGAATCGATCGTGATCATCGCGGGCGTCAATGTCATTGCCGGAGACTATCTCGCCGGTGCCGACCGCAAAGGCTTACGCAGAAACGATCGCGTCGAGGGCCGAGTAGAAGATGCCGAGACCGTCGTCGCTGGGGCCGGTAAGGGGTTCGGTGGCGTGCTCGGGGTGCGGCATGAGGCCGACGACGCGTCCATTTTCGGAGCAGATGCCGGCGATCCCGCGCTGCGAACCGTTCGGGTTGGTTCCGCTGTAACGGAACACCACGCGCCCTTCACCTTCTAGTTCGTCGAGCACGCCGGGCGAAGCCTGGAAACGGCCTTCGGCGTTCTTGACCGGAATGAGGATCTCGGCGCCTACTTCGTAACGCGAGGACCACGCGGTGTCGTTGTTATCCACCGTCAGCCACTGATCGCGGCACACGAAGTGCAGGCCTTCGTTACGCGTCAACGCGCCGGGAAGCAGCCCGGCCTCGCACAGCACCTGGAAGCCATTGCAGATACCGAGAACGGGCATCCCACCCTTTGCTGCTTTCACGACAGATTCCATCACGGGCGCAAACCTGGCGATGGCTCCGGCGCGTAGGTAGTCCCCGTAGGAGAATCCGCCTGGCACGACGATGGCGTCGACATTCTTCAGGTCGGCGTCGGCGTGCCACAGGGCGACGGCCTCGCCTCCTGCCATCGTGACGGCCCGCGAGGCGTCGACGTCGTCGAGAGTTCCGGGGAAGGTGATGACACCGATGCGAGAGCTCATGCTGAAGCTTCTCCGGAGACGCGGGTTACTTTCCATTCCTCGATCACCGTGTTCGCGAGGAGCGACTCGGCGATCTTCGCGAGCTCGGCGTCGTCGACACTGTCGTCGACTTCGAGCTCGAAACGCTTGCCCTGGCGCACATCGGACACCCCGGCAATGCCGAGGCGACTGAGCGCACCAGCGATGGCTTGACCCTGTGGGTCGAGAATTTCGGCTTTGGGCATGACATCGACAACAACTCGGGCCACGTGTGAGCTCCTTGAAACGACAGAAAAGTACGGTACCGGCAGGTGGGAGTCTACGCAGGCTCCGCGGTGGTCCCAACACTGCGCTTACTGTGGGGGGATGCGACTGACACACTTCGGGCATTCTTGTGTACTCGTCGAACTGAACGGCACGACGGTGCTCTTCGACCCGGGCAACTTCTCCCACGGATTCGACGGCATTTCCGGTCTCGACGCCATTCTCATCACGCACCAACATCCGGACCATGTCGACCTCGAGCGTCTTCCTGCCCTGCTCGAGGGTAATCCGAGTGCAGCGCTGTACGCCGACCCGATGACGGCGTCACAGCTCGGCGAGCGCTGGACGCCGGCGCCAGCGGGCGACGTCTTCAGCGTCGGCGGGATCCAGGTGACGGGAGTTGGCGGCACGCATGCGGTAATTCACCCCGAGCTCCCGGTGATCGACAACACCGGATATCTGCTGGGAACGCCGGAGAGCCCGTCGCAACTTCTGCATCCGGGTGACTCATTGTTCGTGCCCGAACAGAAGGTCGACGTCTTGGCCCTCCCGACGGCGGCGCCGTGGTCGAAACTGTCCGAGAGCATCGAGTTCCTCCGCGCTGTCGCACCCCGCGTGGCGTTCCCGATCCACCAGGCCGTAGTCGCTGAGCAGGCCCGCGGCATGTATTACGGCAGGTTCAAGGACATGGCGGACGAGAACACCGAGTTTCGGATTTTCGACGAGGAATCCAGCGTTCATCTCTAGCCGGCGCCAGAACCTAGGCGGGCACGACCTCTGGCGGCAACGAGTCGAGCATCGTCACCTGCGACCCGTCCCACTGGTAGCGAATCAAGGCAGGCCCGCCCGTCGGATCACCGAAAGGATCGTTGCCGATGAGCCAGCGGTAGCCGATGGTGATGGTGTCGGGGGTCTGACTGGAAACGTAGTTGAAGCTGTACGGAGCTGAAGTGGCCGTGCCGAGGTATTTACCGTCTGCGAAGAACAGATAGTGATTGGGCGTGCTGGCCGTGGCACCTTCCGAGGTCGCCGCAACCCAGGTGAACGATGCGCATTTGTCGCCGCTGTCGTAGACCACCCACGGGATGCCCTCGAAGTACTGCGGCAGTGATGCCACAGCGTCGGTCACCGCGGGCGAGTCGGTCTCGAGACACCCGGCAGGTTGCGCCCGGCCCGCGTCGCCCCCCGCATCCACGGTCGGTGCTTGTGTGGGCGCTTCGGCGGGCGGCTGCCCTTCGACGGCGACAGGCGGAATCGAGCCGGGTGAGGGGACGAAAGTCTGCGTTGCGCTCTGCTGCCCTGGCGCTGCGGAAGATTCACTGACAGCAGTGGCATTCCCGCTTTCGGAATTACCGCAGGCCACTAGAGCCAATACGCTGATGCCCACGATCATTAGTCGTTTCATGCTGCCGCCTCCAAGTCGATTACACCCTTGAGCGGTACATCGCTGCGGAACGGAGGGTCCGTTACGTCATTCGGCTCACTTCAGGTGAGCAATACTGCATGAATCTTCAAGCAGCGCAACGGAAAACTCTCACGTGCTCGTACACCGCCGGCACGGCGCCGTTTAACAGCGCAAGGTCGATGGCATCGAGCATGGCCTGACGCGGACCGCGCCTCCCGAGTTGCCGTGCACTGACCGACAATCGGACCACCCCTTCTCGCCGCGCCGTTCGGCCGGCCCCGATCACGATCGCCCTGCACCACCAAGGCTCGGCCTTGACCCCTTCACCGATGCCGAGGACGCGGCCAAGTTGGCGCGATCCGGTTTCGAGATCATGGATTGTATGAGCATCGGCAATCATTCGAAATCCGACGTCCGGAAGTGCCGCGATCGCCCCGGCTGATGCCATCCACCGCGGGGCCACAAACAACCGTGTGCGCAGACCGATTTCTTCCATGACACGATCGGCTGCCTTCAGCCGCAACCCGGCCTCGTGACGAGGTAGCGTCGCGAACTCTGCTCGACGACGCTTCGTCGCCGCTTGGTCGTACCCGTGTAGAACTATCGCATCGCCCAGTGCACTGCGGTGACGAAGCCAGTCACTGGTGCTTGTGTCTTGGGTCAGGCGGTATTTGTCCTTCAGACGCGGCGCAACGAGCAGCGACAACGCCACGCCCCGTTTGTCGAGTTCGCCGGCAAACTCCGCTGCATGCTCGCAGGTGCCGCTTCTGATTCCGTTCACCGACACGATCAGTCGTCCAGACATGCCGAGAGCCTCGCACACCAGGGTGAACGAGGCTCGACGTCAGAGTTGATCGCCTCTAAACAGCGATGGTTTCTTTTGGCAAAATCTTGTCGATCGCGGCGAGAATTTCGGGAGCATCCGGCTCTGTGCGGGGACGGAAACGATTGGTGACGACACCGTCCGGCGAGATCAAGAACTTCTCGAAATTCCACTGGATGTCGCCGGCTTTACCGTCGGCATCCTCGGTCTTGGTCAGCTCCGCGTAGAGCGGGTGCCTAGCCTCGCCGTTGACGTCGACCTTCTCCATCATCGAGAAGGTGACTCCGTAGGTGGTGGAGCAGAAGGTTTCGATCTCCGCTGCACTGCCGGGTTCCTGACCAGCGAACTGGTTGCACGGGATGCCAACTACGGACAATCCCTGAGCTTTGTAGTCGGTGGCCAGCTTCTCGAGAGTGGCGTACTGCGAGGTCAAGCCGCACTTTGAAGCGACGTTGACCACCAGAACTGCCCTGCCTGCGTACTCATCGAGCGTGGTGGGCGCTCCGCCCAGCGTGTTGATGCCGATG
>JBBSSG010000015.1:0-32643 GCA_038242295.1 Mycobacteriales bacterium
GCGGGCGTGGTAGTCCCCGTTGGAGTTTGTATTTCTGTGTCCCTATTTAATAACTCCCTTGGCCGCCCCGCCGGCAGTCGACGGTCGTTGCCGCCTCGACCTAGGCGAGGGGCCGTGCTCGATTTTGGCGGTCGAGCAGGGCCGCTCGCATCGGTCGAGGCGGCAACTCCAGTCGACTGCGGGCGTGGCGCACAATGGAGTAATGAATTCGGGACAGAGAAATCCATCCTCGAACGGGGACTACGACGCCCTCCTCGTTCTTTCGTTCGGCGGGCCGGAAGATCCGTCCCACGTGCGTCCGTTTCTCGAGAACGTGACGCGCGGGCGCGGCATACCGCCGGATCGTCTCGATGACGTCGTCGGGCATTACATGCATTTCGGCGGTATATCTCCGATCAATGAGCTGAACCGCGACATCATCGCCGCCATCGAGAGCGAGTTTGCCTCTGCTGGTATCGAATTGCCGGTGTATTTCGGCAACCGAAACTGGCATCCGATGGCGGAGGACACCGTCGCACAGATGAAAGCTGACGGAATAGGGCGAGCACTGGTGTTCCCGACGTCGGCGTGGGGCGGCTACTCGGGTTGTCGGCAGTACCACGAGGACGTGGCGAGGGCACGCGATTCCGTCGGGGACGGCGCCCCGGATCTGGTCAAGATTCGTCAGTACTACGACCATCCGTTGATGATTGCCGCCTTCGCCGACGCTATTTCCGCGGCGTTCGAGTCACTGCCGGACGAACGTCGAGCTGAAGCGCGCCTCGTATTCACTGCTCACTCCATTCCGAACGCAGCAGACGCGAACGCCGGTCCTCCTGCAGACGGCGGGCATCTCTACAGTCGGCAGGTGGCCGAAGCGTCGAGGATGGCCGCAGCTGCAGCGGGTATCGATGAGTACGACCTTGTCTGGCAATCGCGTTCGGGCCCACCGCAGGTGCCTTGGCTCGAGCCTGATATCTGCGATCATCTCGATACGTTGTCCGGCAATGGAGTCGGGGCGGTAGTTGTGTGTCCTATCGGTTTCGTTTCCGACCATCTCGAGGTGGTGTGGGATCTGGACACCGAAGCCGAGGAGAAGGCGCGCGAATTGAAGATGGCCTTCGCGCGAGCAGGTACACCAGGAACTGATGGTCGGTTTGCACAGATGGTTCTCGAGCTGGTTCGGGAGTACACCGATGGAGCGCCGCCCCGCGGCGACGGATCTGTTCCAAGCTATGGCTCGACGCTCAACGGGCAGCGATGCGCACTGAATTGCTGTGAGCAACCGACCAGACCTGCGCAAAAACCATCCTGAAATTGTCGAGTCAGGTGCGCGGCACACTCGACTCGATACTTGCGGCGACTGCGCTCAGTCGAGCGGCTCGAACTGCCGCCCACAGGGGCCTGATCAGCGCTTCTCGACTGGCCGCTGCGCTCGCTGTCGGAGCCTCGGTGGGGGCGGATCGCTCGGCGACCGACAAAATCGCCGAGACCCGATCTGCTGATTCCAGAACGCGGAGTGCACGTTCTGGTATTTCGGCCGGGTAGCGGTGTCGAGTCAGTTCCACAAGTTCATCTGCGATCCGGGCGCGCGGATCTCCCAAATTCGACGTGGTCGGAAGCGATTGCATCCCGCTGAGAGCCTCTGCGGCGCCTCGAACAGCGTCCCGCATGGCGTATTCGGCCTCGCCGAGAGAGAAGTCACGACTGTAGTGCGCCGATACCGGCGTCGAGAAGACCGTCCAGCGGAGTACATCCGGCCCTTCGATCGTCGGTATGAAACCGAGCCCTGCGGTTCCGCCTAGGCCCACCACGATCGCATTGTCCGCGTCCAGGGCGGCTCGGGAGAAGGCTGTGTTCGGGGCCATGTTCTCGACGGCGCCCGGCCTTGGAAGCAAGAGTTCGACGCCGGCGACGGTCAGCAGGCCGAGAACTCGATCGCTCGGAATCTGCGTCCGGATGCACCGCAGAACGGTCGCGATACCGTCGTCGCGTGGGCTCGGCCAGGCCGAGCCGGTTGCGCGGGCAGTGACTTCGTCCGCCGCAACGACGAGGTGCATGGGGGCCCACTGAGCCATCGCGTCGATTACGTCATCTGGCGCGCTGACCCCGGCCAGCCACGAACTGGCCCAGACGGCCAGGCTTGCACTTGGAGAACTCACGACTAACCAGCATAGGTCGGCGTGGCGAAGCGCGCTCGGCGGTGTGGGTCGCTAGCGTTGCCTGTCGTGATGGACATGTACGGCGGAGACATTCTTTCGGGGCACAGTCGCATGCGGAAAGTACCTGCACCGCAGGTCCCTGCAGAGCGCGGCACTGTTGTTGAGGACGCGGCGACCGGCTACTGCGGCGCAGTCGTGGGATTCGAGCGAACGTACGACGGCGACTTCGTACGTCTCGAAGACTCGGCGCGCACCACCAGGCTGTTCGCATTACGCGAAGCGGCTTTTCTGATCGACGGTAAGCGCGTCACCCTCGTGCGTGCGGCGGCAGCGCCGAAGAAGGCCGAGGCTAAGCGATCCGCGTCGGGGTCGACCAAGGTAGAGGGGCTGCGCGCGCGTACTGCTCGGGCCAGCCGGATATGGGTCGAGGGCGTGCACGACGCCGCCCTTGTGGAAAGCGTCTGGGGTCACGATCTTCGAGTGGAAGGCGTCGTCGTGGAGCACTTGGAGGGACTCGACAATCTTGGTGAGCGACTGGCCGAGTTCGAACCTGGACCGGGCCGCCGTGTCGGTGTCCTGGTCGACCACCTCGTCACGGGATCGAAGGAATCGAAGATGACCGCATCGCTCGGGCCACACGTGCTTGTGACCGGTCATCCTTACATCGACGTATGGGAGGCGGTCCGGCCCAAAGCTGTTGGAATTTCCGCCTGGCCGAAAATTCCGCGCGGTCAAGATTGGAAGACTGGCATCTGCCGCGAGCTCGGGTGGGGAACCCCGAAGGAGGGGTGGCGACATGTGTATTTGTCGGTCTCGAACTTCCGAGATCTCGAAGCACCGCTGATCGGCGCGGTCGAACAGCTGGTCGACTTCGTGACGGAGTGAGGGCCGCCGCCTGATGTGCGAATGATGGTTAGATGGATGTTGTGGCGGCAATAATCTGGCTTATCGCAGGGATTTCACTCGCGGCAGCTGAAGCGCTGACGGGGGATTTCTTTCTGCTCATGCTCGCCGGCGGCGCGCTCGCAACCGCCGGTATCGCAGGCGTCACAGACTTTCCGGTGTGGGCCGATGCGGTCGTATTCGGGGTTGTGTCGTTGACACTTGTTCTAGGTGTCCGGCCGATTTTGTTGCGGCGTTTTGCCGGTCCACCGGCTCTTGCGACCAACACTGCTGCCCTGTCCGGCAAGAGCGCGGTAGTACTCGAACAGGTTTCGGTGCACGAAGGTCAGGTCAAATTCGGCGGCGAGGTGTGGACGGCACGTCCTCTCGACGAGCTTGATGTGTATGTACCGGGAACCACAGTGACCGTTATGGAGATAGACGGCGCAACAGCCGTCGTGTGGAGGGGACCGTAGTTTTATGGCAGCACTGATCGTTCTCGGCGTGATCGTTCTTCTCGTCGTCGTTCTCGTGGCCAAATCCGTCTCGATCATTCCGCAGGCTGAGGCCGCAGTGATCGAACGCCTCGGCCGGTACGTGCGGACCGTCTCGGGACAGTTGACATTCCTGGTTCCGTTCGTCGATCGAATCCGGGCGAAGGTCGACCTGCGAGAGCGTGTCGTCTCCTTCCCGCCCCAGCCGGTCATCACAAAGGACAACCTGACGGTCTCGATTGACACCGTCGTTTACTTTCAAGTGACCAATCCGCAGTCCGCGGTGTACGAGATCAACAACTACATCGTCGGTGTCGAGCAGTTGACCACCACGACTTTGCGCAACGTGGTCGGCGGTATGACGTTGGAAGAGACGTTGACCTCCCGTGACCAGATCAACGGTCAGCTTCGCGGAGTGCTCGACGAGGCAACTGGCCGATGGGGCCTGCGTGTAGCCCGCGTCGAGCTCAAGAGCATCGATCCACCGCCGTCGATTCAAGAGTCGATGGAAAAGCAGATGAAGGCGGATCGCGAGAAGCGGGCGACCATCTTGACGGCCGAGGGCCACCGAGAGTCCGCGATCAAAACCGCTGAAGGCGACAAGCAGAGTCGTATTCTCGCGGCCGAAGGCGGCAAGCAGGCCTCGATCCTCACGGCCGAAGGTGAACGTCAATCTCGCATTCTTCGAGCCGAAGGCGATCGAGCAGCCAAGTATCTGCAAGCACAGGGCCAGGCGAAAGCCATCGAAAAGGTATTCGCGGCCATCAAGGCAGGAAAACCGACGCCAGAGCTCCTTGCTTACCAGTACATGCAGACCCTGCCGCAGATGGCCCAAGGCGATTCGAACAAGGTCTGGATGATTCCGAGTGACTTCGGTGATGCGCTGAAGGGCTTCGCGAAGACTCTGGGAACGCCGGGCGAAGACGGTGTCTTTCGGTTCGAGCCCAGCGCGAGCGCAGGCGACGAAGCCAAGCCCGAGGACGATTCCGAGCAGGTTGCGGGTTGGTTCGAAACGAAGACCGATCCCGCAGTTGCCCAGGCTGTTGCTGCTGCCGAGGCGGTCGCCCGTACTCCGGTCGACACCTCACTCGCTCCCGATCCCAGTTTGGTAAAGGGTTCGGATGTAGGCGAGTTGGCGCCCGGACAAGCACAAGCAGAGTGATTCCTCTCCTCCGCTGACCACTGTCAGCGGAGGATTGGGCTGCTCGGGATTGGCTGCAGGGGGGAATGGCGGCCGAGGATCAGCTAGCCAGTGCTTGGCCGACCCCGCACACGGCGACAGCCCACATGACGCTCGAGAATGTCCCGATGATGAACTGCTCGGATGCGGAGGACGCCTCCGATCCGCGCAGTTCGGGGTATCGCGCAAGGCCTTTTACTGCGAGGACCACTGCTATACCCTCCGGCCATCCGGCGAGAATGGACGCCGCAACGGCGGTGCGTTCGAGTACGCCGATGGTCAGCCCGCCGTGTAGCGGCCCGATTGGGCTTGCGGGATCGAGAGTGCTGTTGCGGCAGGCGATACGAAAGACCGCGGTGACGACCGGCGATCCACCGGCAGCGGCTGCGAGGACCGTGATGACGTAGGTACTTGCAAGTGTGAAGCCCTGGACCGGGGTCGTGGTGGCACCGGTTATGGCAGCGATGCCCAGAAGACTTGCGGCAGCGGCAGCCGTGCCCCACTGCGGTATCGGAGCTCGGGTGGGAACCAGAGCCGCTACGGCGGCCAAAGCGAGTGCGAGCAGCGCCACTACGGTCATTTCTATCTCCGGTCCTGTCCCTGCTGGTTCTGTTATTGCTGGTTGTGTGTTGCTGCTGCGCCGAGGTCGGCGAGAAGGTTCCGGACGAGTTGCCGTCCGTTCGCCTCGATACTCCACCGCGCCACCGACAAGCGCTGCGACATAGCCTGCTTGCTGATTCCGAGTAGCTCTGCCGCGGCGGTTTGAGTGTGGCCGGCGCCCATCAGATCCGCCGCTTGATGTCCGTGCTCGGTGCGGTCGGTGATGAGCAGGGCCACGAGTGCGAGTGCTGTCTCAGCGTCGGTGCAGCGGACGTCCAGTTCTGGGATCGCTGAGGTGATTGCGACGGCTGCGGTCGCATTTTTGGCGCGAGTTACTGCGTCGCGCGCAGCCTCGAATGCGGGGCCGCGGCCGGCGCGCGTGCTCTCGGGGAGCGGTTCTTCGACTGTGCCGATACCGATACCAATGCTCCACGTTCCTTGGCGGACGAGTGCCAATGCTATGTCGACGACGGTGTCCGCTCCTTCTGGTGACGCTTCGGCTACGGCCTGCACTTCGTCGCCGGCGGTCCTCTCGAAGGGGCGAATGAGCCGGGGGGTGTTCACCGCACTCAGAAGTGTTTCGACACGATCGATATCGCGTCTACTTCCTCGCTGGTCCACTGTCATCACGAACATAAGACAAGGCTATGTCGTTGATATCGAGTAGTCAAGTGTTCAGGCTTTACTTCCAAAAGTTAGGTTTTAGGACCTGACTTTGTCTACCGTCTGATCGCGTGAGCAACCAGTCCACAACCAACCCGACAAGGCCGATCGAAATCCATAGCCCCGACAAGATGAGCAGCGTCGGATTGGTATGACCGCCGAGTGCGCCGCCGAGAATCACGATCCCCATCGTTCCCGGGATCACTCCCAATGCAGTCGCCAGAGCAAACTGGCCGACTCCAATCGAGGACACCCCGCAGCAATAATTGACGACAGAGAACGGGACGGGGGCGATCAACCGAAGTGAACCGACTGCCAACCACCCTCGGCGCGCCAAGCTGTCGTCGATAGTTCGGACAGCAGGGTGCGTCATTCTCCTCGCATGCCAGTCGCGCCCGACGCTGCGTATGAGAAGCAGGGCCAACACGGCACTGACGGTCGACGCCCCCACCGTCACGGCTATCGCAGTGAGCGGGCCGAACAGCACACCAGCGGTGAAAGTGAACAGAGTCCGCGGGATCGGCGCGATTGTCGCGATGGCGTGCACTGCGAAAAATACGAGCGGGAAGGCTGGACCGATCGAATGAGCTCCGGCGCGGATCTGCTCCACCGATGGATGCGGAGCAAAGATGGCAGCGATTGCGAGGGCGACGAGCAGTGCGATAAGGCTGAGAAGCTTAGGATCTCGCAAGCGCCTTTTCACGAACGCTGACATTACCGGTGCTATGAGAGCGGCAGACCACACGAAAACACATCCCGTGCAAACGTGAGGTGATCCTCACGATAGTGTCGGGGTAATCGCGGTTAACATCACATAAGTCGCCATGTGTCGATCGACTGTAGGTCGATTGAAATGAGGAGCAGTCATAGTGTCCGTTGCTTCACAAGAAGATGCCTCACGCAGCGCATACGCTGCATGGCAAAAGGCTGTCGCCGGTGTTCTGGCGAAGTCGCGAAGAGTGGATGTGGCGGATCTTCCCGAAGATCCAGAGCGTCTGTTGGAGACCACCACGTATGACGGAGTGACAATCTCACCGCTCTACGGTACTCGCGACGAACGCCCGGAACCTCCACTTCCCGGTGAGTTTCCATTCGTCAGAGGACGTGACGCCTCGCGCGATGTCAACGCCGGATGGAAAGTCAGCGCGTGCTTCGGCGTCGGGCAGTCCGACGCCGCCGTGGTGAACCGCGCCGTTCTCGATGGTCTCGATAATGGCATCAGTGCTCTGTGGCTTCGAGTCGGGGGAGCGGACCTTCCCATCGACGGAATCGCTCAGGCGCTCGACGGCGTTCTGCTCGATCTTGCACCCGTTGTTGTCGACGCGGGACAGGGCACCGTAGCCGCAGCGGCGGCGGTCTTCGCCATTCTCGACAGCGCCGAGATCGCAGACCGAGGCGCCGTCGATATCCGTTTGGGCGCGGCTACTCTGACCGCGCGGTTCGCTCGACCCGGTGCCCCTGGCCCGGATGCTCTCGAACTGGATGCCATGGTGAATCTGGCGCGTGAGTCGATCGAACGCCAAGAGAACATTCGAGCAATCACAGTCGATGGCACGGTGTTCCACAACGTTGGAGCGAGCGACTCGCAGGAAATCGGGGCTGCCGTCGCGGCCGGCCTCGAGTACCTGCGGGCAATGACTGCGGCAGGACTGAGCGTCGGACAAGCGCTCAGTCAGTTCGAGTTTCGATTCTCGGCGACCGACGACCAATTCCAAACGATCGCAAAGTTCCGAGCCGCACGTGTGCTCTGGGCTCGGGTTGCACAAGTGTGCGGCGCACCGTCCGCCGGCAATGCTCCGCAACATGCGGTGACCTCGGAAGCGATGATGACGCAGCGTGATCCATGGGTGAACATGTTGCGTACAACCCTGGCGGCATTCGGCGGGGGAATCGGGGGCGCCGACGCCGTCACAGTGCTCCCGTTCGACGTGGCGCTCGAGGGCGGAGCTGCGGGTGTCTCCGAGACGTTCGCGGCACGAATCGCACGTAACACTCAACTTTTGCTACTCGAAGAGTCTCATCTCGGGCGGGTTCTGGATCCGGGTGCCGGGTCGTGGTACATCGAGAAACTCACTGACGATTTGGCGTCCACAGCGTGGGAGTTCACTCAGCAGCTCGAGTCGGCCGGTGGATATCGAGCTGCGCTCGAAAACGGTTCTCTCGCAAGCTCGATAGCAGAAGTCAAAGCCACTCGTGATGCCGACGTGGCGCATCGGCGCAAGCCGCTGACCGGGGTCAACGAATTCCCCAATCTTGCCGAGGCTCCGTTGCCGCCGAGCACCGACACCACTGGGGTGTCCCGGTACAGCGCAGCCTTCGAGATGCTGCGTGATCGATCCGACGCATACCTTTCTCAGCACGACGCCCGGCCACTGGTGCTACTAGCGCCCTTGGGTTCTGTCGCCGAACACAATGTCCGTACCACATTCGCCGCGAACCTATTGGCGTCGGGCGGAATCGAGTCGGAAAACCCCGGTCCGCTGACGGTGTCGTCCATCGCAGATACGGCACGTACTTCGGGTGCCCGCATAGCTGTGGTGTGCGGGACCGATAAACGCTACGCAGACGAGGCTGCGCAAGCTGTTGTGGCGCTGCGCGGCGCAGGAATCGAACGAATACTTCTCGCCGGTTCGGACAAGACCTTCGTCGACGTCTCGGAGCCCGAGCGGCCGGATGGCTTTCTCACCGCGACTGTCGATGCTGTCGCTGTTCTGTCCGATCTTCTCGAATCGCTGGGAGCCTGAGTGACCACGCCCGAGGTGCAACCCGACCGTTCTCCCATAGCGCACGAAATCGGCAGCTTCGCCGATGTGCCGCTGAGGGATCCACACACACCGGCCCCTGAGCCACCCACCCAGGAAGGGACCCGGGCGCATATCGAAGCAGGCGCCGAGGCGAACAACTACACCGCCGAGCAGGTTATCTGGTCCACTCCTGAGGGCATCGACGTCAAGCCGGTCTACACCAAAGCCGATCGTGACAGTGCTGAATCGGAGGGTTATCCGATCGACAGCTTCCCGGGCACCCCGCCGTTCATCCGCGGACCGTATCCGACGATGTACGTCAACCAGCCATGGACTATCCGTCAATACGCGGGCTTCTCGACGGCTGCCGAATCGAACGCGTTCTATCGTCGAAACCTGGCGGCCGGTCAGAAAGGACTGTCGGTCGCCTTCGACCTTGCCACTCACCGCGGCTACGACTCGGACCACCCACGGGTGCAGGGAGACGTAGGCATGGCGGGAGTCGCGATCGATTCCATCTACGACATGCGTCAGTTGTTCGACGGCATCGACCTCGGCAGCGTTTCGGTGTCGATGACGATGAATGGCGCTGTGCTGCCGATTCTGGCGTTGTACGTTGCCGCGGCGCAGGAGCAAGGCGTCGGGCCGGAGAAGCTTGCCGGAACTATTCAAAACGACATTCTGAAAGAGTTCATGGTCCGCAACACCTACATCTATCCACCCAAACCGTCGATGCGCATCATCTCCGATATCTTCGCGTATGCCAGTGCCAAGATGCCGAAGTACAACTCGATTTCGATCTCTGGCTACCACATCCAAGAGGCCGGGGCGACAGCCGACCTGGAGCTGGCGTACACCCTTGCCGACGGTGTGGAGTACATCCGGGCCGGACTCGACGCAGGCATGGACATCGACACGTTCGCACCACGGCTATCCTTTTTCTGGGCAATCGGGATGAACTTCTTCATGGAGGTCGCCAAGCTCCGTGCCGGTCGACTTCTGTGGGCTGAGCTGGTGCAGAAGTTCGAGCCGAAGAGTGCGAAATCGCTGTCACTGCGGACGCATTCACAGACCTCCGGGTGGTCCCTGACAGCTCAGGATGTGTTCAACAACGTTTCGCGCACCTGCGTCGAAGCGATGGCTGCAACTCAGGGACACACCCAGTCTTTGCACACCAACGCACTGGACGAAGCACTGGCGCTCCCGACGGACTTCTCTGCTCGCATTGCTCGTAACACTCAGTTGCTGATCCAGCAGGAATCGAACACGGTCCGTCCGATCGATCCGTGGGGTGGCTCGCATTATGTCGAGTGGCTCACGCACCAACTGGCCAACCGGGCCCGGGCGCACATAGCTGAGGTCGAAGCTGCGGGCGGAATGGCTCAGGCGATCGGTGAGGGGATTCCCAAGCTTCGTATCGAAGAAGCCGCCGCTCGAACGCAGGCCAGGATCGACTCAGGGCGTCAGCCGCTCGTCGGCGTCAACAAGTATGTTCCCAACGAGCCGGACACCATCGAGGTGCTCAAAGTCGAGAACTCGAAGGTCCGCAAGGAACAGCTCGACAAACTCGTGCGGTTGCGTGCCGAGCGGAACTCCGAGGAAGTCGAAGCTGCACTCGCTGAGCTCACACGTGCCGCAGCCTCGGATGAGCCAGGGATGGAAAATAATCTGCTGAATCTGGCGATCGATGCAGCCCGCAAGATGGCTACCGTCGGCGAGATATCAGATGCGCTCGAAAAGGTATACGGGCGCCATCAGGCAGAGATCCGGACAATCAGCGGTGTGTACCGCGACGAAGCAGGCAAGGCCAAGAATTTGACTCGTGCAACAGAGCTGGTCGAACAGTTTGCCGAAGACGAGGGCAGGCGTCCACGTGTGCTCGTTTGCAAAATGGGTCAGGACGGGCACGACCGTGGCCAAAAAGTCATTGCGACGGCGTTCGCCGATATCGGCTTCGACGTCGACGTCGGGCCGCTGTTCCAAACGCCCGAGGAGGTCGCACGTCAGGCTGCCGACAACGACGTCCATGTCGTCGGAGTCTCGTCCCTGGCTGCCGGTCATCTGACGCTCGTACCCGCTCTCCGCGAGGCTCTTGCTGCAGTCGATCGGCCCGACATCATGATCGTCGTCGGGGGAGTCATCCCGCCGGGCGACTTCGATGAGCTCTACGCAGCCGGCGCCGCCGCGATCTTCCCACCAGGAACTGTCATAGCTGATGCCGCTATCGGTTTGGTTCAGAAGCTGTCGGAGCAACTCGGCCACGATCCTGCGCCGGAGCCGCACGAGGAGTCGGCGTAGGGATGAGTTCACCGAAGCGCACTCCCCGCCGGATCGATATCGATGCGGTGGCGAAATCGGTACTGGCCAACGAGCGATCCGGTTTGGCCCGGGCAATCACCTTGGTCGAATCGACGCGCTCAGACCATCGGGATCTGGCGCAACAACTCTTGCTGGAATTGCTGCCCAAGGCCGGTGGGTCTCATCGAGTCGGTATCACCGGAGTTCCCGGAGTCGGGAAATCGACGTTCATCGATGCTCTCGGGATGAACCTGATCGAAAAGGGCCATCGCGTAGCAGTGTTAGCGGTCGATCCGTCCTCGACGCGCACCGGCGGATCGATCCTCGGCGACAAGACGCGAATGTCGCGGTTGGCCGTGGAGAAGGACGCTTACATCAGGCCGTCCCCGACTTCGGGGACTCTCGGCGGGGTAGCGCGTGCCACCCGCGAGACCATTGTGTTGCTCGAAGCAGCCGGATTCGATGTCATCCTGGTCGAGACGGTCGGCGTCGGGCAGTCCGAGGTGACTGTCGCGAACATGGTGGATTGCTTCGCATTTTTGACGCTCGCACGCACCGGCGATCAGCTCCAGGGGATCAAGAAGGGCGTCCTCGAACTCGCGGATCTCGTCGCCGTCAACAAGGCCGACGGTAAGCATCTGATCGAGGCAAAGGGCGCGGCTCGCGAACTCGCCGGAGCTCTCCGGATGATCTATCCGCACGATGCGATTTGGCAGCCCCCTGTGCTGACCATGAGCGCGCTGGAGGGGACAGGTCTCGACGAGTTCTGGGACACCGTCTTGAAACACCAGCAGGTACTTTCGGACGCGGACGAATTCGTCGAGAAGCGGCGAAAGCAGCAAGTGGATTGGACCTGGACGATGGTCAACGACCAGCTCCTGCGCCGCCTTGCGCAGAACCCAGACGTCAAAGCCATCAGGGCCGCCGTGGAGCAGCGGGTGCGCGCGGGTTCACTGACCGCAGCGTTGGCAGCCCAGGAAATTCTCGATGCATTCGATTCGGCGCCGGTGTCCCCGCCCGTGCGTGGGTAGTAGGAGCCGGGACCTACTACGCACACACCGGTGCGGAGCACATCAGGGATGCAACCGTGCAGCAAGCCCGCCGACACGCTCGATCAGATCGTCGAAGAACGCCGCCGCGTCGGTAGTGGTCGCGATGGACGCGTTGAGCGGGCGGCCCCACATACCGTGCCAGTCTGCGACGGTCGTTCCGCGAGTAAGGGTTCCGTCGAGTTCGACGTCCACCGTTGCCAGGCGATGTGTGGCGATTGCGGGATCGAGTGCAACGGCCGCAGCGAAGGGATCGTGCATGTGCGCGAGGAACCCTTGGCCGTGGTCCCGGTGGAACTCCATGTAGAAGCGAACGGCGTCGGAGAAGTGCTGGATGACGGGATTGGATGCGGTGGACCGCGTCGTCGGCGCATCGGAATTTGAAATCGTTTCCCGCGGTGTGCTTCCCGCACGCTCGGCAAGTCGGACGATATGACTGGGGAGCATTTCGATCGTTTCGGTGATATCGAGCGGGCACACGATCGGCAGCTTGTCCTCGGCTAGTCCAGAGAACGCGGCGAAGACTTCGGCTGCCGCCTCGGGGTCAACGGCGATGTTCCATTCACTTGTCGGTGTCGTGTTGCCTGGATGCTGAAATGCGCCGCCCATCAGCACAAGTCGCTTCAACAGATGTGGCAGTTCGGGTTCGATGCGAAGAGCAATCGCGAGGTTTGTCAGCGGGCCGGTGACGAGGCCGGTTATCTCGCCCGTACGCTCGCGTGCCAACTCGACCCAGGCTGTGGAGGCCTCCCGAGCCGATAGCGGGCGGGTCGACACAGGTAGCTCGGCATGTCCAATTCCCTGGGGGCCGTGCGTTTCCTCGGTGGTCATGAGCGGGGCTACGAGAGGTGATTGTGCGCCGAGAGTAACTTCGATGTCGGTGGCTCGACACAGGTCGAGCCAGGCCAAGTTGTTCGCGGCGACTTGATTCGCCGAAACATTGCCCGCAGTCGAGGCGATCGAGAGGATCTCTGCCTCAGGGCTCGACAAGAGGTACAGAAGAGCAAGCGAATCGTCGATACCGGTGTCGACATCGACAATGAGCGGCACCCTGGACGCGGAACCGCTCATGCGGTCGTCTGGTGATTGGCATTGAAGGGACCGGTCCACGCCGTCGTCGGAGAATACGAGTGAGTGCGCATTACGTCATGGTGCACGGAGTCGTCTCGGGACATATCGCCGGGGGAGCGGTTCTCAGGACCTCTCGGGAGAGACGTTCGAACTCTCCGAGTCAGTTCCGAAAGCTGGCTCGTCGCCGCCCCACCGCCGCGACGGGGCATCGTAATCGTCGTACCGGGCCAAAGCGGGTCGTGCGGTGCGGACCGAACCGTGCAGAGACGTCACCGACACCGGAGGCAGGACCGCAGGATTTGGACTCTGCTCTCGCCCCGGTACTGCCAGCAACCATGCTGCCGTTCGGGCAAGAGAGACCGATACATCGACGCCCGCTTTTCCCGTTCTGCGTTGGGCAAGGGCGTCGACAATCGCTGCTGCGAGCAGGTAGCCGCTGGCGTGATCGAGTGCCTGCGCATGTAAGGCGCCGGGCTTCTCTGGGCTGCCCTCGATCATGGAGATCCCGGTGACGGCCTGCACGATGCTGTCGAAGCCGCGCCGCCCGGACCATGCGCTTGGGCCCCAGGCCGATACACGTGCGTGCACTATTCCGGGCGGCAGAACAGATTCGAACAGTTCGAGAGCCCCGGGTCGATAGCCGGTGACGACCACATCGGCGTCGGCTACCACTGTCTGAACGGTCTCCAGTCCGGCCTCGGTGTGCAGATCGATCAGCGCGGATTTCTTGCCTTGCCCGTTCTCGAGGTGCTGCCATTCGATCTCGGGTAGCTGCGGTGGATCGACTCGGAGGACTGACGCTCCGAGAAGAGCGAGCGCACGAGTTGCCACCGGTCCGGCGATTACACGGGTCAGATCCAGTACGCGTACCCCGGACAGCGGCTTGTCAGCTCTCGGGGACGCGGAGCGAGCGGTTCTCACGGTGTCCTCTCGCTCTGTGCGCGTCACGAGCGGAAGAGAGACCAACGGATGACCCTCCGCTGCGAACCACTCGCCCTCAGGACGCACCCGGACTGCGATGGCCGAGGCGGCGAAGCAGCGCTCCTCGATGGCGTCGCCTCGTAGTCCGGCCACTCGCCGCGCCAACGCCGATGCATCGGCGCCCGCGTCCAGTTCCAAGGCCTCGGTCAGCGCGCGTCGATGATGCGGGTAATTGGCGTGGGTACGTATCCACCCGTCAGCAGAACGGAAAAAACCGGACAGTTCGGCGAAGCCTCGGACAGGTTCACCGTCGATTCGCATCATTGCGTCCCCCGAGAACGAACCCGCAATGCGGTTCGGATCGAGGGACCACCTTCGGACCTGTTGTCCCTGCGAGAACGAGAATCGGTCGACGGCCGTGGCGAAGGCGGCGACCGATCCTCCGGCGAGTGCCGGTACCGGAAGCGCTGCCGAGAGCAACGAATTCCATTCGCCGGCCTCGAATCTGCTTCTGCTCGAGTCGAGGCCCAGGGCGTTTTCGTAGGCGTCGAGCAATTGCCGGTGCGTCACATCTTCTTGGCCCAGATTTCGAATCCAGCATCTACCAGTCGCGTGACGAGTGCATCGCCGATTGCGGTCGCGGGAGTGAGGACACCTGCTGCGTCGGGAAGATCCGATCGGTTGTGGACGAGCGCGAGCGCGGATTCGCCGAGCATCACCGAAGTCGCCTTGTAACCGGGATCCCCTTGAGCTTTCACACGGGAGTGGTAGCGGGCACCCGAAGTTGTCGTGGTGTAGATATCCATTGTGAAGTGTCCGCTTTCCTGAGCTTTTACGCTCGGGCCATCTCCGGGCTTCGGCAGCACACGGTCGAGCAGCTTCTTCGGCGCGACCGTCATCCCGACCACCGCGAGACCAAGACCCGCCGACACCGCACCGGCAATGAGCGGTGACGCGAACGACGAACCAACCGACATCACCTCGCGGTAATGAAACTGCTTGCCGTACGCCCAGTTTCGGAGAGCATTGCTGCGACGAACCACGCGTGTGTTGTAGGACGCCATCCCGAACGGTGCTTTCCATCCGCGTACACCCGGAGCAATGTCCTTACCGTTGACCATGCGCATGTCGGACTGCTTGCCGACGTCGGGTTCGAGAGTGCGATCAGGGCTCAAAGAGTACGGTCTCGCAGCGAGCCTGCGAAGCTTTCCATCCTTCTTGACGATTTCGATTTGAGTGCGCAAAGAGTCGACGGTGCCGCCGCTGACGCCGCCGCGAAGCGCGCTCACCACCAGCGTGGTCTCGGTGAGCTCTCCGGCATTGTCTGCGACAACCGCGGCATGCAAGACGTGCACTCCGAGATCGGAAGGGATGGAGTCGAATCCGCATGAATGAACGATCCGGGCGCCGGTCCGCTGAGCGATGTCGTGGTTGGTGTCGATGCTCTCGCGCGCGAACAACACCTCTCCGGTCAGGTCGACGTAGTCGGTACCGGCCTCGGCGCACGCCGTCGCCAGCGGCATCCCGAATTTGGCGTAGGGGCCGACAGTAGTGATGACGACCCGAGCGCTCTGCGCAAGCGCGCGCAGGGCATCGACATCGGAGGCGTCGGCTTCCACCAATGGCCAGTCGGTAGCTGCTGCCGGTAGTGCACCGCGCGCAGCTTCGAGTCGGGTGGACGAGCGGCCGGCAAGTGCGATCGACGTACCTGCGGGAGCATGCTCGGCGAGATAGGCCGCGGTGAGGCGACCGACGAAACCTGTGGCGCCAAACACGACGATGTCGTGTTGACGTTCGCCTTGAACATTCTCGGTCGGCTCTGTCGAAGTCATATGTTGGACAATAACGCGTATCCCTACGAGAGTCGAAGAGCTGTCCGCGACCGTGTTCGCAGGACGACAAGGCCGACCCACGACACCACCACCATCACCGCCACGTCCGCGTGAGCCCAATAGAGCATGGACGGATGGTTTGCCTCAGAAAGCCGCTCAGAAAGCCGCTCAGAAAGCCCAGGTGTGTACCGGTCCACCCTCGTTCATCAAGGTGAGGTAGTCCGACAGCATCCCGGCGAGCGCATCGCTGCGCGAATCGCCTGCTCTTTCACGGGCGACGACGGCATCTCGTTGCCATACCGATCCGGATTGTCCGCTCACGCATCGTCCGGCGATGACTCCTAGATAGCGGTCGCGAACGGACGTATCGACCCCGTATGCGGCCAGCCCGGCATCAGCCATCGGCAGTAGGCGTCGCAGGACAAGTTCTTGTGGGCTGACCCAACCCACTTCCGGCCAGTACAACTGGGCATCGAAACCGTTGCGCGCTGCGGAATGGAGATTTTCGATCGCTGCATCGAACGACATCTGCGTCCACAAAGGTCTGTCTGCTTCAGCAAGAGAACGGAGGGTGCCGTAGTAGAACGCAGCGTCGGCGAGGGTGTCGATGACAGAGGGCCCGGCAGGCAGGACTCGATTCTCCAACCGAATGTGGTGGCCATCGTCGGAGCGTTCGTAGATCGGCCGATTCCACCGATAGACGGTTCCGTTGTGCATTCGGAGTTCGGATAGGTCGGGTATGCCGCCCCGTGCCAGAACCGCTTTCGGATCCTCGTCACCGCACACCGGCAGAAGAGCCGGGAAATACCTGGAATTTTCCTCGAACAGATCGAAGATCGAGGTGATCCAGCGTTCGCCGAACCACACCCGGGGTCGCACTCCCTGATTTTTGAGTTCCAGCGGCCTGGTGTCGGTGGCCTGCTGGAACAGAGGAATGCGCGTCTCGTGCCACAGTGCTTTCCCCGCGAAGAACGGTGAATTCGCTGCCAGAGCGACCTGAACCCCGGACAGTGCTTGCGCCGCATTCCAATACGACGCGAAGTCATCGGGGGCGACCTGCAGGTGCAATTGAACCGAAGTGCATGCGGCTTCGGGCAGAATCGTGTCGGTGATCGTCGACAGTTCCTCTGCGGCATGTGCTCCAGGAAGGGGTACCCCGGATAGTGCAATTTCGATGTCTTCGCCGCGAGCCGCGAAAATCTGCTGATTGAGCAGATCGTATCGAGGATCTTCCGAAATCCAACGATGCTCGAAGTGCTTTTCGGTCAGCGTAGGCAGTATCCCGATCATGGCGAGCCGACTGCCCAAGGTCCGGGCCCGCTCGTCTGCGACGTTCAACGATGCCCGTAGATCGCGCTCCAGTTCTTCGATGCTGTTGCCTCGCAACGCCCTGGGCGCGACATTGATTTCGATGTTGAACTGACCGAGCTCGGTTTGATAGTCGGGATTTGCGATCGCGTCGAGGACTTTCGCGTTGGTCATGTCGGGAGCCATCTCGCTGTCGACGAGATTGAGTTCGACTTCCATCCCTATCCTGGGCTCGCCGACATCGAAGGAGTTTTCGGCGAGCAAGGTCGCCAAGGCGTCCAGGCAATCCTGGACCTTCTGTCGGAAGCGATGTCGGTCCTGCCTGGTGAACTTCCGCTGCTCGACCTCAGCGCCCATCTTCGCTACCCAACCGCGCTACTCGCTGCACTAGCTCTACGCGATTGCCGGTTCCGATTACCCGTCGTTGATTGCTCATCGTGACCGCCTGTCGTCGCCCCGTATTCGACCCGCATCAGAACTGGGTTCTCGCCCGGTCCCAACCTGAAATCACTGGTATAGCCGCGAGTATCGCAGGACAAACGTTGACGGGAGGGGGATCGGGCAGCTCTGCTACCAGGGTGAGGGTTGGTAGTCCTTGAGGAATTGACCGTAGAGGTCCACGCCCAGTTCGCCTTGGACGATGGGGTCGTAGACCCGTGCAGCGCCGTCGACCAGATCCAGCGGCGCGTGGAATCCCTCGTCGGCCAGTCGCATCTTGGTCGGATGCGGACGTTCGTCGGTGATCCACCCGGTATCGACGGCAGACATGAGAATTCCGTGTTCGAGCATTTCTTTGGCGCTGGTGCGCGTAAGCATGTTCAGGGCAGCTTTGGCCATGTTGGTGTGCGGATGGCCGGGGCCCTTGTAAGCCCTACTGAACTGTCCCTCCATCGCCGAGACGTTCACCACGTACTTCCGTCGTGCGTGTGCGGCATCCATCGCACCGCGCAGACGCGACACCAGGATGAACGGTGCAACCGAATTGCACAGCTGCACCTCGAGTAGCTCGACTGGATCTACCTGTTCGACGGTGTGAATCCAACTGTTCGATTCGGCGAGGTCGGGAACAAGTCCGCCCGCGTCGATGGCAATTCCCTTCTCGATGCGTTCCGCAGTGGCCGATCCTGCGACGAGTGCCAGCGAGCTCACCGCATCAGCAGTCAACCCCTCGGTTGCCGAACCGATTCCAACGGCCGTCGACGGTAGCGAACTGGCCAGTGAAGCGGGGTGCGCGTCGCTGGTCTTGCCGAAGGTGACGACATCGGGGTGGGCGCCGGCGGGCAGTGCCTCTGCTTCGGCGTCGACGAGTGCACTGTAAGAACCGGGCGATCTCTTGACTGTCTGCGCGGCATTGTTGATGAGAATGTCGAGAGGCCCCTCGGCCGCAACAGAGTCGGCGAGAGCCACAACCTGGGCGGGGTCACGTAGATCGATCCCGACCACCCGTAGCCGGTGGAGCCATTGATCGCTGTCATCCATGGCAGAGAAGCGCCGGATCGCGTCGTTGGGAAAACGAGTGGTGATGGTGGTGTGCGCACCGTCGCGGAGCAGACGGAGAGCAATGTACATGCCGATCTTCGCGCGACCACCGGTGAGCAGGGCGCGGCGACCGGTCAGGTCGGTTCGTGCGTCGCGTTTGCTGTGGTTGAGCGCGGCACAATCTGGGCAGAGTTGATGGTAGAAGGAGTCGACGAGCGTGTAGCGCTGCTTGCAGATGTAGCACGGCCTGGCGCGCACAAGAGTTCCGGCGAATTCACCTGTGGCACGGGCTGTCAGCGACAATCCGGCTGTTTCATCGTCGATCCGGTCAGGCGAACCCGTGGCCGTAGCCGCCACGACGGCGCGGTCGGCCTCGGACTTTGCGTTGCGTGCGGCGATGCGGCGCGAGCGTTTGAGATCTTTGAAAAGCTGACCCGAAGCACGCTGCACCACAACAGAGTCGGCGTGATCTTTGTCCAAGGCTCCGGCGAGCTTCAATACCTGCAGGCACGTTGCGAGATCATCCGGATCGATACCTGATGTTTCATCGACGGACGCGCCCAGTCCGTTTCCGCTATCGGTCATGAAAATCCCTTCACACGAGCCCCACAACGACGTAGGCCCCGATTCCAATGGAATCGGGGCCTACGTCGTCTGTCTCAACTCAGAACTTCTGGATCTTTCGATCGCTGGTGTCCGAGGGGGGACTTGAACCCCCACGTCCGTTAATAGGACACTAGCACCTCAAGCTAGCGCGTCTGCCATTCCGCCACTCGGACCAGTAATGCGCACGAAGACACTCGTGTTGCTTGCACGCCCGCTCGCTGCGTGCTGGATAAAGATATACGACAGGCTCCCGAACGCCCAAATCCGCACGTCAATTCGCCCGTCAGTAGTCAATGGGTGGTAGGAAAGTGTGGTGTCTTCCGGTGAAAGCTCCGAAACAGCCAGTGTCCGCACGAGCGCTTTGTCCGAGGTAGTCGACCTCGTCAGCACTCTGATCAGATTCGACACTTCCAATACAGGCGAACTCGACACCACCAAGGGCGAGAAGGAATGTGCCGAGTGGGTCGCGCAGAAGCTTCAGGAAGTCGGATACGAGACCGAATACGTCGAGTCGGGAGCACCGGGGCGAGGCAACGTGTTCGCCACCCTGGCCGGATCTGACCCGGAACGTGGGACGTTGCTCATCCACGGGCACCTCGACGTCGTGCCCGCCGAACCGGCGGATTGGAGCGTGCATCCGTTCTCCGGCGCGGTCGAGGATGGTTATGTGTGGGGCCGCGGTGCGATCGACATGAAAGACATGGTGGGGATGGCACTGGCGCTCGCCCGTCAGTTCAAGTCGGACGGCACCGTCCCCCCACGCAACATCATGTTCGCCTTCCTCGCAGACGAGGAGAACGGTGGGCGCTGGGGATCGCAGTGGCTCGTGGAGAACCGTCCCGACCTTTTCGAGGGCGTCACCGAAGCAGTGGGTGAGGTGGGCGGGTTCTCGTTGACGGTTGCGCGCCCCGCCGGGACCGAGAAGCGTCTCTACATGGTGGAGACGGCGGAGAAGGGGCTCGGCTGGATGCGCCTTACGGCCAAAGCGCGAGCCGGCCACGGTTCTTTTCTGCACCAAGACAATGCCGTCACCTATCTGGCCGAAGCCGTTGCACGGCTCGGAAACCACACTTTCCCCTTGGTCATCTCCGACTCGGTTGCCGAATTTCTGGGTGCCGTGGCAGAGGAAACAGGCCTGGATTTCGATCCCGAGTCTCCTGATCTGGACGGAACACTGCACAAGCTGGGAAGTATTGCCCGCATCGTCGGCGCCACGCTGAGAGACACGGCCAACCCCACGATGCTCAAGGCCGGTTACAAGGCGAACGTCATCCCGCAGACCGCCGAAGCAATGGTCGACTGCCGTGTAATGCCCGGCAGGCAAGCGGAGTTCGAGCGAGAGGTCGACGGGTTGATCGGACCGAACGTCGAGCGCGAATGGGTCACCAAATTGGACTCCTACGAGACGACGTTCGACGGTCACCTCGTCGATGCCATGAACAATGCAATTCTCGCGCATGACGAGAACGGGCGGACGGTCCCGTACATGTTGTCGGGCGGAACCGACGCCAAAGCATTCGTGAAACTCGGCATCAGGTGCTTCGGATTTGCTCCACTCAAGCTGCCGGCCGACCTTGATTTCGCCGCTCTGTTCCACGGCGTCGACGAGCGAGTACCCATTGAGGCACTCGAATTCGGTACACAGGTGTTGGAACACTTTTTACTTCACAGCTGATTCGAAAGGACTATCGATGACCTACGACCCATATCTCGCGCTACCTGATCTGCCGTCGTTCGAACTGACCTCAGAAGACCTGACCGAGGGGGCGACACTCGGCGAACAGCAGATCAGCGGCATCATGGGGGCGGGTGGCCATGACAATTCGCCTCAGCTTTCCTGGTCTGGCTTTCCTGAAGCGACCAGAAGCTTCGCGGTCACGCTCTACGACCCTGATGCGCCTACCGCGTCCGGATTTTGGCACTGGGCTGTTTTGAACATTCCGGTGGCGACGACGACTTTGGTAGTGGGAGCGGGCGACGACGGAGGCACCGGGATCCCCAGCACCGCAATCACGCTGAAGAACGACACCGGGCTTGCCCGCTACGTAGGTGCCGCACCGCCAGCAGGGCATGGACCGCATCGATACATTTTCGCGGTACACGCGGTGGACGTTGACCGGCTCGATATCGACGAGACTGCCAGTCCGGCCTACCTGGGGTTCAATCTTTTCTCACATGCGATCGGCCGCGCGCTGTTGACCGGCGTGTACGAAGCCTGACAAAAACACCGGAGTTCGTACTCGTGCACGCGGTACTTTTGCGCGAGTACGAACTCGGTGAGATTCTAAAGAACCTCGGAGCCGACGGCGTCGGACAACGAAGAGAATCCAGCGGCGCGAGCGCGAGCGGAGATGCCCTTGTTGATCGTGCGCATCCAGAACGGACCGCCGTAAATGAATCCCGTGTAGCCCTGCACGAGTGACGCGCCTGCCGTAATTCGTTCCCAAGCCTGATCTGCCGTTTCGATACCGCCAACCGAGATCAGCGCGATCTGCGATCCGACACGCCCGTAGAGTCTGCGCAGCACCACAAGCGATCTATCTGCCAGTGGCGCACCCGATAATCCGCCTGCGCCCGCGTTTGCGACGACATCGTCGGCTGTACGAAGCCCGGAGCGATCGATGGTGGTATTCGTGGCCACGATGCCATCCAGCCCGAGCTCGACCGCAAGGTCGGCGACGGCATCGATGTCCTCATCGGACAGGTCGGGAGCGATCTTCACCAGTACAGGTTTCGAGACGACGGCCTGCACTGCCTTCAGGATTGGCCTGAGCGAGTCGACGGCTTGGAGATCGCGCAGACCCGGTGTGTTCGGCGAACTGACGTTGACGACCAAGAAATCTGCGAGCGGACCCAACAGTGTGGCGCTCTCGGTGTAGTCCGCTGCTGCTTCGCCGCTTGGAGTGATCTTCGTCTTTCCGATGTTGGCGCCGATCGGAATACCACCGCGGCGACCGCGCAGCACATCGGCCGCGCTGGCTGCGCCGTGATTGTTGAATCCCATTCGATTGATGAGCGCCCGGTCGGCGGCCAGTCTGAACAGTCGTGGTTGCGGGTTTCCCGGCTGCGCGTGTGCCGTCACAGTGCCGATTTCAGCGAACCCGAAACCGAGAGGGCCCCAGACGTCGACCCCGTCGGCGTTCTTGTCGAACCCTGCGGCGAGGCCGAGTGGGGTCGCGAACTCTATCCCGAACACGGTGCTACGAAGTAGCGGATCATCGACGACGAGGATGCGCGCCACGAGCGCACGAAACGGCTGCACGGACGTCACGATGCGCATTACGGCGAACGCAATGTGGTGTATTCGTTCCGGCGATAGCAAAAACATCAACCGAAGTAGTGCGCGATAAAGGGTTCCGCTCACGGGCTTCTTATCCACCTGTCTCTTGCCCATTTGCAACCCCAGTTGTGGGACGAAAGTGGGCGATCTTTTTTCTTTTCAGCAATAGTTTGCGACTTCCGTCGGAGTAGAGACGTACGCGAGAAAGCTCCCAATCGCCGAACTCAGCCGCAACAGCCAACCGCATCGACGCGGTCACACGAGTGACGTCGGGTGGCAAACGGAGTGGGATGTAGTCCCAGTCCTCCTAATGTGACTCCCACTCGGCTGGCATGCGATTGCGTGCGCTGAAGTTTCTAGTCACCGTGGGTATCCCCTTCTCGCATTTCCGACCGCTGTCGCTGATCTAACGAGCACCGCGGACCGGGATCCGCTGCAGGCCCCCGCCCGTGGCGGAACCGACGAACAGATCGCCAGAATTGCTGTCGACCGCGATCGAATCGGGCTGCCTTACCGTGGGGAACCGCTTCACCTCCACAGGACTTCCTGTTTCCAGCGTGTATCCGACGACCTCGTTGGTGCCGGGGGTGCTGATCCAGGCAATGTCGGACTTGTCATCGTAGGCGATGGCCCACGGCTGCGCACCGACGGGAAATCGCTGGCGAAGAAGAAGATCCTCGGACGAATACACTAATAATTCCCGGCCTGCGGCGTCGGTGACGAGAATGCGCCCGAATCGATCGGTGGCAGTCTTGGCTGCGCCTTCGCCCGCGCGAAGTGCAGCGCCGAGAGATTTGGCATCCAGATTGATCTTTGTCAACGAAGTCTCGCGACGATCCAGCGCGGTCAACCCGTACTGGGTTGCTGCAAGAGAATCGACGGACGACAGGCCACCCACTCTCTCTTCCTCGTTCGAGTCGGAACCGAAGATGTGGATGACCCCATCGTCGTCTCCGGCGGCTACCCGGCCGTCCGGCAGACTTGCCGCGCTCAGCAGATTGGCGCCGACTTCTGTTGTCGCGACCTTCGAACTACGGATGTCTGCGCGCGCGAGCATGCCGTTCATCGGCAATAGCAGAGTCCCATCGCCGACTGCGATCACGTCCGCGGCTGCGGACGGGAGTGCCACCACGGACGGTGCTTGCTCTGTCCGATCGATGTCGAAGATCAATAGCGATGTCGAATTATCTGCGAGGGCAACGATAGTGCCCGTCGCGCCGTCGAATGTGGTGGAATGCAGTCCAGAGGGAGACGGGCTGACAGATCCACTCGGGGGAGTGGAGGTAGCTGGGGCCTCGACCTTCGACAATGGCTCGAGACTGACCGAATCCGGTTCGTCGGAACTGTTGTCGGAGCATGCGACCAACAGCAGGCACGCCGATGCAACTGCGACGCCAATTCGCCACGGGATTGGTCTGTCTCTCATGAAAACGCCAGCTCCTGGATACGTTCGGTAGTGCGTGTGTACGGGTATGCCACTCCAGCCTGCCTGATCGACCCCACGGCGGCACTCTCGGACTGCCGAACGGGACAGAGGCGGTGTCGGCGGTACCGTATTCGAGACCAAACAACGAGGAGTCGAGTTGGTAGACGGGGAAAGTCCGAGTTCTTTCGGCCATGGGCCTCGCTTCGACGTAGCGGCGAGCGGTGATCGATTTGCAGTCGAGCAAATCACGACGGGTTCCCACGCAAGCGGTTTCGGTCGAACACAGGATGACAGGCCGTTCGCATTCAGAGTGAGTAAAGCCACGATGCTCGTCGAGATCTATCGTGCGGATGTTCCCAACCCAGTGCCGGACAAGAATGATGTGGCGGCGGTGTCGGAGCAATCGGTGGCGGAGATTGATCTCGCCGATGAGCGAAGCATCATCGCGGTGGTCCGCGACGCCATCAACAGTGCCGACGAACTCGGAACCGGAGCCGAGAAGGAGTCCTCAGCCATCCGGTCGTTTCTGGGGCGGGTGGGATCTGTCCTGGAATCGCTGTGATCACCGTCTCGCACCAGGCGTCGGTGCCACGGACGCCTGTCAGCTGCTGACGTCGTCCAGGGCTGCCGAGATAGCCGGGGGCAATTCCAACTCCTCTGACACGAGGATGCCGGTCAGCTGAGCGAGATCACGTGCACCGACGATCGCAGCGCTCACCCCGGGCCGATCGCGCGCCCACGCGAGAGCTACCGCCAGCGGGGATGTCTTCAATCCGCTTGCCGCTGTGACGGCCGCGTCGACGACACCCTCGGCAGCTTCGGACAGGTAGGCGGCGATCGAATCTGCGTGCAGATCGTCGGCTCCCCGGGAGTCAGCAGGAGTTCCGGTGCGGTATTTCCCCGTAAGGACCCCGCCGGCAAGTGGGATGGCGGCAAACACACCAACTCCATGATGTTCGGCAGCAGGAATGAGTTCGTCCTCGATGCCGCGGGCCAAAAGAGAGTACTCGGCCTGAGTTGCCACAATTCGACCGGTCTTCGCGGCGCCGGCCGCAGTCGCGAGCTGCCATCCCAGGTAGCCACGCGCCCCCACGTATCGAGTTTTTCCGCTGCTGACTGCATAGTCCAGAGTGGCTGCGATCTCGTCCACCGGAGTAGTCGAATCCCACGCGCCGATCTGCCAGAGATCCAGGTAGTCGGTTCCGAGTTCGCGGAGCGTCGTCTCGAGCTGATCGAGCAATGCACGGCGCGAGCAATCGATACGAGTCCTACCGCCGAGCGTGCTCACGCCGGCAGCGCTGCTCACTACGAGTTCGCGTCGGGAGACGACGTCGTCCAGCACTTCCGCCAGGACACGCTGTGCGCGGCCTTCACCGTACGACGGCGAGGTGTCGACGAGTGTTCCGCCGGCTTCGGCGAAGGCCGACAACTGCCCAGCAGCGTCGTCACCGTCGATGCCGCTTCCCCAACCGAGCGTCCCGAGGCCGATTCGTGACACCCGTAGTCCGCTCGAGCCGACTGATCTCTGCTTCATGGTGATCGAAGTTTCCTGTCCTCATCCGGCGCAGTAGCGCCAGATGAGGACTTTAGTGTGCGAGCCCAGGACGTGCGAGCGTGCCGCGCCCATTTCTCGTCCGTATGTGTGTCGAATGGGGCAGGCGACGAGTCCGGAGTACGGTCGTCCCCGTGAATTCTGTAGACGGTGCCTGCCTGGTCCACCTCGGTTCGGCCGTCCTCGGCGAGGTTGTGCTGTGATCGGCGAATCGATGACCTGGTTTCAAGCGGTGATTCTCGGCGCAGTCCAGGGGCTCACCGAGTTTCTCCCGATTTCATCCTCTGGGCACCTGCGCATCGTCGCGGGCGTATTCTTCGGCGATGACGCGGGAGCGTCGTTCACTGCGGTTACTCAGCTGGGCACCGAGGCCGCAGTTCTACTCTTCTTCTGGCGGGACATCGTGCGGATCGTGCGGGCATGGTTCGCCGGATTGCTCGATTCGACGAAACGTTCGCTCGACTACCGCCTTGGTTGGTATGTGATTATCGCCACGATCCCCATCGGGGTGTTGGGCCTGCTGTTCAAAGATCAAATTCGCACTGGTGCGCGCAACTTGTGGCTCATCGCGACGATGTTGATCGCATTCGCCATCATCATTGCTCTTGCGGAATACCTCGGATCGAAGCGACGTCCGCTGGAAAAAATCACGACCATGGACGGGATCGCGATGGGGCTCGCTCAATGCCTGGCGTTGATCCCCGGTGTCTCCCGATCCGGGGCGACGACCAGTGCAGGCCTGTTCACGGGACTCGAGCGCGAAGCTGCGGTCCGCTTCTCGTTCCTCCTGGCCATCCCCGCCGTGACAGCATCCGGTCTGTTTTCACTCCCCGACGCCTTCGAACCGGCTGCCGAAGGTTTGAACGCGTCGGGTCCGCAGTTGTTGGTTGCCACAGTGGTTGCATTCGGTCTCGGGTATGCCTCGATTGCATGGTTGCTGAAGTTCGTGGCGAATCATTCGCTGTACTGGTTTGTCGGCTACCGAATCGTGCTCGGCGCGACGGTGATGGCACTTCTCTCGGCGGGGGTCATCTCCGCGACCTGAGTCTGAGCCAGCTATCGAGTCGGGCGACGCCGCTAGGCTGGTGCCATGACAGTGATCTTGCTGCGACACGGCCGGTCCACCTCCAACACCGCGGGGACGCTGGCGGGTCGGTCTACCGGGATTGAACTCGACGACAAGGGCCGCGAGCAGGCTGCAGTAGTTGGCGAGCGACTGTCCGCGATTCCCATCGAGGAGATTGTTCGCTCGCCGTTGCAGAGATGTGAGCAGACCGTCGAGCCCCTGGCTGCGCGCCGGGGTCTCACACCCGTCGTCGACGACAACCTGATGGAAGTCGATTACGGTTCCTGGACCGGACGCACTATCAAGGAATTGCTGGCGGAGCCTCTGTGGAAGATTGTCCAGCAGCACCCTTCCGCGGCAGTATTTCCCGGCGGCGAGGGACTTGCCCAGGTACAGGCGCGAGCTGTCGCGGCAATCCGGGGACACGACGCTCGGTTGGCTGATGAATACGGGCGTGATGTGTTGTGGGTAGCATGTTCGCACGGCGACGTGATCAAGTCGATCATTGCCGACGCCGTGGGGTGCCATCTCGATTCTTTCCAGCGAATCGTCGCCGATCCGGCGTCGATCAGCGTGATCAAGTACACCTCCACACGGTCATTTGTGCTGCGCACGAATGACACCGGCCTCGATTTGTCGGGGCTGGCGCCGCCGCCGGTAGCGCCGACGGGTGAGGCGGAAGGTGCGACCGGCGCAGAATCCGACGCCGTTCCTGGAGGAGGTTCGGGGAAGTAGCGATCAGATAGCGGATAATGAAGGTGCGGGATCCGATTCAGTCATGACTTTGGAGTCCGCTACCACCAACTGCAGGAGGTGCAATGCCACGCGCAATACATGTTTTCCGCACCCCTGACCGATTTGTCGCGGGAACTGTGGGTGAGCCGGGCGACCGATCGTTCTTTCTCCAAGCTGTACACGACGCCCGCGTCGTGTCCGTTGCTCTGGAAAAGCAGCAGGTACAGGTGCTGGCAGACCGAATGGGTCTGCTCTTGGACGAGGTGCACCGCAGGTTTGGAGCGGATGTTCCGCCAGAGGAAACCGAAGTGAGCGACACCAGTCCGCTACTAACCCCCATCGACACGGAGTTCCGAGTGGGCACTATGGGGCTGGGCTGGGACTCGGAGGTGAACGCAGTAGTGGTGGAGTTGCTCGCGGTCAGTGAGTCGGAGGTGGACGAGTCGGTAGTACTGGACGACACCGAGGAAGGACCAGACGCGGTACGGGTATTTCTGACCCCCGTTCAGGCTCGCGAATTCGCTGCACGATCCGAGCGCGTCATCGCTGCCGGACGCGCGCCCTGTCCGTTGTGCGGCGAACCGCTGACCCAGGACGGACACATCTGCATCCGAACCAACGGTTATCGACGCGACGCCACGTTCGGTTCGGTATCGGAACTCGGTGAAGAACTTTGATCGAGGACCGACCGCCCTTCGAGGGACGCCGGGTGATGGAAACCGGCGAACTCACCATTGTCGGGCGCGTCGTATCCGCCAGTAATGCGACCCTCGTTTGCGAGGCGACCGCCTCCAGTGCGGCGACACAGGGGAGTGCGAGCGGCGATAGTACCGCTTCGATCCGGTGTGTTTACAAGCCCGTTCGCGGGGAAGTGCCCCTGTGGGATTTTCCGGATGGAACGCTTGCTGGGCGTGAATTTGCGTCTTTCGAGATTTCCGATGCGCTGGGCTGGGGCGTCATTCCTACGACAATCCTTCGTGATGGTCCATTCGGGCCGGGGATGGTCCAGCGTTGGATCGATACCCCAGAGCGTCACGGTGCACACGGCGAACGAATCGATCTGGTCGATATTTGCTGTCCCGATCTCGTTCCGTCTGGATGGATTCCTGTGCTGCAGGCGTACAACGGCGATGGCGAGGAAGTTGCGCTCGTGCATGCTGACGATCCGCGTTTGCAGCGAATGGCCGTACTCGACGTAGTGCTCAACAACGCGGATCGCAAAGGCGGCCATGCGCTCGAAGGTCTCGACGGGTATGTCTACGGGGTCGACCACGGAATTTGCTTACATTCGGACAACAAGCTGCGCACAGTGTTGTGGGGGTGGGCCGGGACACCGATCGGCGACGGACTGATGACGGATATGGTCACTTTTGTCGAATCGTTCGCCGACGCCGTCGAACCGCGGTTACGCGGTCACATCACCGAACGGGAGATCGAAGCAGTGCATAGCCGAGCGAGCGCGCTCGTCGCGCGGCCGGTCATGCCGGAACCGGATTCCAGCAGGCCGATACCGTGGCCCGCGTTCTGACACCTCTCCGATAGGCTCGGCTGTATGCAATCCTGGTCCGACACAGCTGTACCGTCGATCCCTGGTCAGGGCCCACCGCTTCGGTTGTACGATACCGCAGATCGCCAGGTTCGCCCCGTTACACCAGGCTCCGAGGCGAAGATGTACGTCTGCGGAATCACGCCTTACGACGCCACCCATCTGGGACACGCGGCAACATACCTGACCTTCGATCTCGTCAACCGTCTCTGGCTCGATGCCGGGCACGACGTGCATTACGTGCAGAATGTCACCGACGTCGACGACCCTCTGTTCGAACGAGCGAATCGTGATGGCGAGAGTTGGGTCGATCTCGGGACTCGTCAGATCGAGTTGTTCAGGGAAGACATGCACGCTTTGCGCGTCCTGCCGCCGCGCGACTACATCGGGGCCGTCGAGTCTATCGACGAGGTCATCGAACTCGTCGAAAGATTGATCGATTCAGGCGCAGCCTACGTCGTCGACGATGAAGAATTTCCTGACGTCTATTTCCGCGCGGATGCGAGTCCAGAATTCGGCTACGAGTCAGGTTACGACCGCGCGACGATGGACAAGTACTTTGCCGAGCGGGGCGGGGATCCTGACCGCGTCGGCAAACGCAACTCTCTCGATGCGCTGCTGTGGCGTATGGAACGCGCCGGCGAGCCGTCGTGGCCGTCACCGTTCGGTCCGGGTCGTCCGGGATGGCACATCGAATGTGCGGCAATCGCGCTCAACCGCATCGGAACAGGGTTCGACGTACAAGGCGGGGGAAGCGATCTGATCTTCCCGCACCATGAGTTTTCAGCCGCTCACGCCGAAGCCGCGACCGATGGCGCTCGGTTCGCTCGGCACTACGTCCACACCGGAATGATCGGCCTCGACGGCGAAAAGATGTCGAAGAGTCGCGGCAATCTGGTGTTCGTATCGAAGCTGCGGGCGGAGGGCGTTGATCCTGCTGCAGTCCGACTCGGATTGCTCGCTGGGCACTACCGTCTGGACCGGGCATGGACGAACGAGGTACTCGAACGCGCTCAAACAAGACTGAACTTGTGGCGTGCAGCGGCGGCATTGGATGCCGCGACGAGCGCCGATGACGTCGTCATGCGCCTGCGGCAACATCTTGCCGACGATCTCGATTCGCCGAAGGCTCTGGATGCGCTCGACGCGTGGGCAAACTTTGCGGTGGAGCGGGGCGGTTCGGATCCGTCGGCGCCAGGCGCATTTGCCGATGCGGTGGACGCGCTACTGGGTGTTCAGCTCCGCTGACTTTCGTTGGTCTCGGGTTTACCGAACTCAGGCGAGGTCGTGCAGTAGTTCGGGGATCAGTCTTTCCTCCATGACCGCGCGAGCAGATTCGTGCATCGCCGCGGCGAGCGCTGGATCCCACGGACTTGTACTGGGATGGCCTTTCAGCGGCTCCGAGTTTCGGGTGTCCAACGTCGCACGGTAAGCACCGCTGTCCATTCGCCATGGAATCGCGCCGTATCGGGAAATTGCTCTCGAAGTCATTTGCAAGCCTGGCCAGTCGAAATCGTTGCGCCAATGCAGCTCGGTTCCCGGGCGTAGTCCCGCTAGCAATGCGTGGAGTGCGGACGACGGTTGTCCGTCACTGCAGATGATCGGCGCCGACGCTCCACCGAGGGTACAGGCGGCGGCGGCGAGGACGGCAGCATTCTCGCACACGAAGATGGGGTCCGATACGTTCGTCAGTGGCCCACGAGCGATCATGTCCAGCGTCAAGGGGAATGGAATCCCTTGGTCAGCAGCTTCGTTCACCCACCGAGCAACAGTATGATTCTCCGAGACTCGGTAACCCAGCAGGATTACGCGGCTCGACAGTGCGTCGACCGACACCCCCGCTGTTTCCCATAGCAATCTGATCCCGACGGGGTCGACGGGCCGAGAGATTCCTTCACGTAGAGACAGGGCGTCGAGGACCAGCCTCGGTACGCCGCCGGCGGACAGCACCTTCGGGTCGCCACACGCGAATTCTGCGAGTTCTGTAAGTGACAATCCGTCTACGGGGAGGACTTCGAGAACTCGCACTGCACTACGTAGCGCGTCGACGGGTACTCTTCCGCCGAGTGTGCCGTCCTGCTTCAGCAGAGACGACAGCCAACGATCGGCCCATTCCCAGTGCACGGTGGCTTCCAGGCGACGTCGGGCATCAGCTAGTGCGCGAGACTTGATGTCGGCTTTGTCGGCTGCCGCCCGCTTCTTGTCTTGGAGGGGTGACTGCGCGTTCAACGTGTCGATCAAACCGCTGCCGCCGTTAGGAGAGTTTGAAAGCCAGTTATCGAAATCGACGAGATCGAGTTTGGAAGTCCGGGCACGACTGTGAAGCTCTGCAGTCGATTTGTTGATAGCGCTGAGCAATCGCGACATCTCCGGGGCCGCACTGAGCTGAACGGTTATCTTGCCGTTGATCTTCAGCCAATTCGACTCGAGCGTCTTTCGTGCTGCAGCAAGCAGCTCGTCGAGCTCGGAACTGTCCTGCCATTCGGAACCTCGATCATCGGACAAATTCAAGCCCGCCTTCCGCTCGTGTCGGCACCCGCCTGGTCGATGGAGAGCCGAGGAAGGCATCGGCGACGCTCGGTCCCGCGCTGTCGGATGAATCGCTCACTCGAACAGGGTAGGTGAGAGGTAAATTGGTGGAGCCTCGGTGCCCGACCTACTAGTTCAGCGGTTCACAAGCCGAAGCTTCCAGGTCCTCGGCGCCTGAGATAGCGTTCGAACTCCGCCGCGATCGCATCGCCGTCGATCTTGGAGATTGCCTCCGAGATATCGACCTCAGCATCCCCGCGTTCCTCCAGAGTGCGGACATATTCGAGGATTTCTTCGTCTTCCTTGGTCATCTCCGTGACCGCCTCTTCCCATTCCTCGGCCTGCGTCGGCAGTTCACCGAGTGGAACCTCGATATCGAGAACTTCCTCCACTCGTTGCAGCAACGCGACGGTGGCCTTGGGGTTCGGCGGCTGCGATACGTAGTGCGGCACGGCTGCCCAGAACGACACCGCCGGCACTCCGGCCTTCACACACTCGTCCTGCAGGACCCCGGTAATTCCCGTCGGTCCCTCATAGCGAGTCTGTTCCAAGCTGAAGCGCTCGGCTGCCTCGACGCTGTAGGCGCTGCCGGTGACGGGCACGGGTCGTGTATGAGGTGTATCGGCCAACAGTGCACCCAAAATTACAACAGTGTCGACACCCAACTGTTCGATGAACTCCAGAAGATCGTCGCAGAAGCTCCGCCAACGCATATTCGGTTCGATACCGCGAAGCAATACAACGTCGCGGGAGCTACCGGGGGGCGAGCAGAGTGATAAACGCGTCGACGGCCATTGGATCTCGCGAGTCACACCATCGACTTGGCGAATGGTCGGGCGGTTGACTTGATAGTCGTAGTAGTCCTCAGAGTCCAACTCGGCGAGTGGGCTCGCGTCCCAGGTCAGTTCCAGGTGTTCGATGGCATCGCTCGCTGCATCGCCGGCGTCGTTCCACCCCTCGAACGCGGCCACGAGTATTGGGTTCCGAAGAGTAGGTAGGTCGAGTTCTTCGTCGTCAGCTAGCTCGGAAATCGACGCGTACGATGTTGCGTTCGACACAGCGGAAGACATCGCATCCATCAATGCATCGGCCGCACTGTTTGAATTACCGTCGTCTGCATCGTTGTTGTCGACGGGAAATTTGTCGTCGCGGTTTCGGGGACTCACGACGACAGCCTACGACCAGCCCGGGCGGTCTTGGTCATCGCTCGCGACCGTTAGGGTGTATGAATGCCTGCGTCA
>JBBSSG010000016.1:0-32022 GCA_038242295.1 Mycobacteriales bacterium
ACGTACTGCTTGTCGAAACTCGGCTGGGCGCGGCCCTCGGTATAACCGTCGGCGGGCCAATAACGCGAGGAGTCGGGGGTGAGAATTTCGTCGGCGAGAATCAGATTTCCGTCGCCGTCGAGGCCGAACTCGAACTTGGTGTCGGCGAGAATGATTCCGCGATCGAGAGCGAAGTTCGAGGCGCGAACGTAGAGTTCGAGCGTATCCTCGCGCAGCTTGACGGCCAGTTGCTCGCCGACCTTCTCGACGACGGCAGCAAAGTCGACGTTCTCGTCGTGTTCACCCAAGGACGCTTTGGCGGCAGGGGTGAAGATGGGCTCATCGAGCTTGCTGGACTCGACCAGACCTGAGGGAAGTTCCACCCCGCACACGCCGCCGGTCCGCTGGTAGTCGGACAAGCCCGAACCCGTCAGGTATCCGCGGGCCACGCATTCGATCGGCACCATGTCCAGCTTCTTGACCACTAGCGCACGGCCGATGAGATCCTGCGGAATCCGTTCGTCGAGCGGGTCACCGGCGAGGTGGTTGACCCCGCCCAGTTGTTCGAAGAAGAACACGCTCATCGCCGTCAGGACCCTGCCCTTGTCGGGGATCGGCGTCTCGAGAACGTGGTCGTAGGCGGAGATGCGGTCGCTCGCGACGAGGAGCAGGTGATTGTCGTCGACCGAGTAGAGATCGCGAACCTTACCGCCGGCCACGTGCTGGTAGTTGGTGAGATTTGGGCGCACGCGGCCAACCCTATCTGGGGCTGAAGGAGCAATGCCGCAGAGATGGGGCAACAATAGATAGCGATGGCAACCAACAGTGAGATCGCAGACGTCGGCTTCAGGTCCGAACGAGGGCCGGTTCTCATTGCGTTGATGCTCAGCACGTCACTCGTTGCGCTCGACGCGACGATCATTGCCACCGCGGTGCTGACCATCGTCGGCGACCTCGGCGGCTTCAACCAGTTTCCCTGGCTCTTCTCGATCTACCTGCTTGCCCAGGCCGTATCCGTTCCGATCTACGGCAAACTTGCCGACCTGTTCGGTCGAAAAAAAGTGATGCTGTGGGGCATCGGAGTGTTCTTGCTCGGCTCGATTCTGTGCGGCCTCGCGTGGAGCATGCCGGCATTGATCGTCTTTCGTGCCGTCCAGGGTCTCGGTGCCGGCGCAGTGCAGCCGATGTCGGTAACCATCGCCGGCGACATCTACACGCTGGCCGAACGCGCGAAAGTGCAGGGCTACCTCGCGAGCGTCTGGGCCATCTCCGCAGTACTCGGACCGACTCTGGGCGGCGTGTTCTCCGAATTCTTGTCCTGGCGCTGGATCTTCTTCGTCAACATTCCGTTGTGCGGACTTGCGGCGTGGATGTTGATGTCCAAGTTCCACGAGGCCGCGGTGGAACGCAAGAAACCGAAGATCGACTATCTCGGCGCCACTCTCCTCACTGTGGGCGCCGCCCTTCTACTGCTGGGCCTGCTCGAAGGCGGCCAGTCGTGGGCTTGGGGATCGCCGATCAGTCTGTCGATCTTCACCGCCGGGATTGTGGCCCTGGCACTGTTCGCCTGGGTCGAGACCAAGGTGACCGAGCCGATCTTGCCGCTGTGGGTATTCACTCGGCGGGTGCTCGTAGTCAGCAGTGTCATCTCACTGCTGGTGGGCGCGCTGGTTCTCGGCCTGACGTCGTACGTTCCGACGTTCGTCCAGGGAGTTCTCGGTACCGGGGCGGTCGTGGCCGGATTCTCCCTCGCCACGTTGACGCTCGGCTGGCCGATCGCCGCAGCACTGTCGGGCAGGTTGTATCTGCGGTTCGGCTTCCGCATCACAGCGGTGATGGGCGGCACGATCGTGCTGATCGGAGCGGCAGCGGCGACTCTCATCGGCCAGGACTCGGCAATCTGGCATGTCGCCGCAGTGTGCTTCGTGATCGGACTCGGCATGGGTTTGCTCGCAAGCCCCACCCTCATCGCCGCGCAAGCCAGCGTCGACTGGCATGAGCGCGGCGTCGCAACCTCCACCAACCTGTTCGCCCGCGCCATCGGCAGCGCCGTGGGTGTCGCGATATTCGGCGCGGTTGTGAACTCCCGAATCTCCGGCACCGGAGAACCCGACCCCACCGAACTCTCCGACGCCATTCACCTGGTCTTCCTGGGCGTCGTCGCGGCGGCGGCACTCATGCTCGCCGCAGCGACGCTTATGCCAGGCCGGACCAAGACGGTGTTGCCGCAACCGGGGTCATAGACCTGCCCGCTTCGTACCGCTGAATTCGACGACCGTCGATCCCCATCCGAGGGAACCGAATCGTGCTGTTCCGCAGCCAGATTCTGTGATCAGTCGCGACAGCTCGTCCTCGGTGCGCACCCCGGATCCGTGTAGGCACAGTGCGAGCAGATCACTCTCTGTGTCGTGGTCGTCGGTGGTCGCTGGGTCGAGCAGATCGGTGACGAGTACAACTCGGCGTGCAGAGGCTCCGAGTGCGCGGAGCAGCAACCGGGCGTCGACATCAGGATGATCGTCGACAGTACCGACTGCCACGACAAGGTCGGCCGGGGCTGCGAGAGCAGCGAATTCACTACTGTCGATACGTTCTATTCGGCTGCGGCGCGACTGAGCCACGTCACTCAGATTTCGAGTATTGAGAGCCGGGAGACCGACCAGAGCGATGTTCAGTTCCGGTAGCACCCGGGCGAGGGTGTCGGCATAAACACCTGCGCCTTCGCCATAGATCGCTACCGTGCGCACACCTGCGAAGTCGACCGAGTCAGGCAACGCAGGCGCTCGGTAGACGGCTCCGAACGCAGCTTCCTCGTGGAATTCTTCGATGAAGTCTGGCTCTCGCGTCTTGTCCTCGAAGCTATGGCCGCTGGCGGGAGCGCCGGTCCGGATCGACTCGTCCAACCCGAGGAATGCCATCTCGAGCCGGGTGTGAATCTTGCCGAAGTGCAATGCTTGACTGGCGAACGTGTCCTGATCGGCGAGAATCGATCCCATCTCGGTGAGCGCGAATCGATCTGCGTCCACCGTCAGCAAATCCATCAGCACGAGATGCCGCACCAACTTTGCGGTCGCGCCGGGATGGGTATCGCACTCGGCTGCGATGGCCTCCGCCGTGTCGGCTCCGCCGTCGATCGCGGCGAACAGGCCCATCGTCACCGCCGTGCGTATCGCCAACGGCGGCAGTAACTCCGACATCTCGTGCAGGCGCTCCTGCGCGTTCTCTTCGGATGCGGCCTCACCTATCGCCGGATTCACACCTACCGGAGCTTCGTCCCGATGCCGCCAGTATCCGGCAATCTCGACGAACTGCTTTGCAATCTCTTTGTCCTGCTTGGCCCACCGCCGCAGTGGTTTGATAGTCAGTGCCTCACCAGCAATCCAGAGATACGGCTGGCCGGACCGCCAGCGAGCAGATTGCACCGCTCGAGCGAGCGTCGATTTACCGCCGTGCTCGGATCGGTACAACCAGGTGATGTCCACCGGAGCGTCGGAATGCAGTTCTTGGTGATGTGACGGCTCGGCAACCTCGATCACCACGGTGGCGGGAAGATCGGCCGGCAATTTTTCGAGACACTGCGCGATGGCCGGCAGAGCTGTCTCGTCTCCCGCGATCAGCATCCATTCCACATCGCGCGGCAGACTGGAGGAATGCTTGGGTCCGGCGACGAGAATCTTCTCCCCCGGCTGCACGCGATGCGCCCAGTCCGAAGCCAAGCCGCCTTCGTGGATGGCGAAATCGATTGCCATCTCGCGGTTTTGATAGTCGAACCGGCGCACCGTGTAGGTCCTGCTGTACTGGAATGATCCGGCGGGCCAGTCGACGGTGCCATTGTCGGCATTTCGCGGAACGTCGAATGGAAGCGAACCGGTGGCCGGGTCGATCGGCAGCAGCTTGATGTCATCGTCGAACCCGCTCGTGCGCACCGCAGGCAATTCGACGCCGTCACGCACGTGGCTGTCCATCGACGGCCCACCGACCGTCACCCGGCGCATGCCAGGAGTGACGTCCTCGACACGCAGAACGTCCATCTCTCGGATACAGATAGGAAAAACCTCGACCTCACGAACAGTTGCTACCATCGAAAAACCCTCTCTTGCTGATGACTTCAGTATTCGCCGAGTGCGACGGAAACCCAATGCGCCACTGTAGGATCCGCGGCAAGCGTCGGAAAGTCGATGTCCGGTGCGCCCGCGGACCGCCATCGCTCTACAAGGCTCATGATCCGAATGGAGTCCAACCCCTCGTCGAGCACATTCAATTCGTCCTTGATCGACTCGGGCGGCTGATTCAGAGCAGTGGCGATGTCGCCGATGACGGTCTCGCGGGTGAGCACAGTTTCTTGTCCTTACAGATCTCGAGCTACTTCTCTTCTTCGCAACCGGTGGCTGCCGAATTGGTCCTGCTGCTGCCGGATGTCACTGCTAGGCGAACATCTCCTGCACCTGATCCAGAGTTGCCATCACGCCGTCGTAGTCAGGTCGGTAGCTCGTGGCAGGCAGTTCGAAGACCTTGTTGCCGGCAAATGCGGGTAGGCCTGTGTACAGCGGATCCTGCTGCAGCTCAGCGAGTGTCCGGCCCGCTACGGGGACCACGAACATGACCGGGGCGCTGCCGACCGGCGCCAGCAATTCGTTGCTGATGATGAAGGAATCGCCCGAGCCGTACAGCTCCGGATTGTTTGCCTTGGTGATCACGTCGTCCGGCTCGAAACCGACGGCGGAGAGCAAGGTGGGCAACGTGGCGGTCTGTGGAATGAACGCAGGCTCGTTGGTACTCAACGAGAGAAGGTACGAGACCGGCGATCCGGGGACGGTGATCGACTCCTTCACCTCCGCGACCTTGTTGTCGTACGCCTCCATCAGTCCATCGACCTTGTCGCTCTCACCGGCTGCGTCGGCAACAGCTTCGAGCTGTCCCTGCCAGGTGTTGACCGATGAGGAGATCAAGACAGTGGGTGCGATCGCCGTGAGCGTGTCGTAGAACTCTTCTGCCTGAACTGAAGAAATGCCTTGCCCGCCGCCGATGATCAGGTCGGGTTCGGCCTGAGCGATGGCTTCGATATTCAGTGTTTCACCGGAGGGGAGTTCCTCGGTTCCCTGCGCCTCGGCTTGCTCGGCCCATTGCGGTGGGAACCCGCCGTCGAGATTGGTCACCCCGAGGACGCGGGTGTCGGTGATTGCGACGGGGGCATCGAGGGTGAACAGGTAGCCGGCGAGTCCGGCGGAGAGCACTGCAATGCGCTGCGGCTCGGCCGGTACGGTGACCTCACCCTTGTCCGTCTGAACCACTCTGGTGTCGCCGGCCGATGAGCCGGTCGAGTCGTCGCCGCTGGAGCTGTCGCTGCAGCCGGTCAGGCCGAGAGTTACCGCCGCAACCGCGGCGAACACGCGCAGCCCACGACGCTTGAACTGTGTGTCGGACATGAAAGATCCTTTCGAAATCATCGTTGTGTACACCGGTGAGCGCTTGTGCGTCTCCGGAATTTTTGGGCGGCGCTACCCGCTGCTCGTGTCATCGCGGCCCTCGCGACGGGTGTCGACGAGCGCCGCTACCGACGCGACGGATTGACGAGCGATCAATTCCGCTATGTCCACCGAGACGTCCAGCTCACGCTGCAGCCGCGACACCAGTCGCATCGCGCCTAGCGAGTCGCCGCCGGAGTCCGCGAAGCCGTCGTCTCCGCCGACTTCATCGACTCCCAGCACGTCGCAGTAGATGGCGGCTACCGCCCGCTCGGTTTCTGTGCGTAGCGATTGCGCCAACGACCGGCGGGGCGGTTCGGGTAGAGCCGCCCTGTCGAGCTTGCCGTTGACCGTGAGCGGAATATGGTCCACCGGCACGATCTGCACCGGAACCAAATGCGCTGGAACAAAAGCGCGCAGCTGCTCCCGGAAATCAGTGTCCGATTCGACCTCGCCGGTGAGAACGTAGCCGATCAATCGTGGCGCCGAGCCTGTGGTCAGAACGCTCGCGGCTGCCCGGCTCACACCAGGTAGCGCTTCCAGCGCCGACTCGACTTCGCCGAGTTCTATTCGAATTCCGCGAATCTTCACCTGCCGATCTATGCGTCCGAGGTACTCCAGCCGCCCATCCTCGAGATAGCGCACGAGGTCGCCGGTGCGGTACATCCGCTCCCCCGACGCGAACGGGTCGGCGACGAAGACCGACGAGGACAGTCCGTACCGGCCGACATAGCCACGGGCGATGCCGTCGCCGGACATGTACAGCTCCCCGGCCGCCCCGACGGCCACCGGGGCCAGACCCGAATCCAGCACTCTCGCATGGGCATTGCGAACAGGTTGTCCGAGACACGGCCTGCCACTGTCGGACACGGCAGATCCCATGGCGTTGATGGTGAACTCCGTCGGACCGTACAGGTCGTAGCCGTCGACCCCGGGCTGCTCCCGCAACCTGGTCCACAACTCCGGCGGGACCGCCTCACCGCCGAGCATCACCAAGTGCGGTGCTCGGTCGTCGTCGAGAAGTCCGGCAGCGATGAGTTCTCTCGCATACGAGGGCGTCACGTTGACGACGTCGATCCCGATCGTCCGGTAATGCTGCACGAGACCGAGTGGATCGGCTCTGGCCGCCTCGTCGATGACGTGGACGTGGTGCCCTGCCAGCATCCAGAGAAGCTCTTCCCACGACATATCGAAGGAGAACGACACGGTATGCGCAACGCGCAGTTGCCGGTGTTGGGCCACGCTCTCTGTTGTGGCGAAGATTTCGTCGCGATGATTGTGAAACATGGCGGTCAGGCCGCGGTGGCCGATATGGACACCCTTGGGCTTGCCGGTGGATCCCGACGTGTAGATGACGTACGCCGCCTGATCGGCATGGGTAGGCCCACCGATACTGTGCGCTGGAACTGCCGGGCCACTGCGCACACCCGAAAGCACCTCCGCCACCAGCGGTTCAGTGAGATCTACTGTGACGGATTCAGGCAGATCGACGAAGATTTCGGTTACCGACTCGGACCGTACACCGGCAATGACGATCGCCCGGGGCCTCGCATCGGACACAATTTCATGCAATCGCGCCGTGGGATGTTCGAGCTCGAGCGGAAGATATGCCGCTCCGCACCGCATCACTGCAAAGATCGCCACTACGTGATCGGCACTGCGGGGCAACAGCAATGCGACGACATCGCCGGGGCCCACCCCACCCCCAGCCAGATACCGAGCCAACGCAGTAACTCGTCTATCGAGCTCGCTGGCACTGAAGGTCTCTGCGCCACAGGTCAACGCCGGAGCATCCGGAGTCGCAGCCGCACGCTCGGACAGCAAGGTATCGATACTGCCCTCGGCCTCTCCTGGTCTGGGCATCGATACCCGCTCGGGAGTCAGAGCCGTCGATTCAAGCTCGCCTCGACGCCGGCCGGTATCGGCGAGCGTGGTGCGCGTCGCCGTCCGCACTCGAGCAATACCGGCGAGCATCGTGATCATGACGTCCAGTAACGACGCTGCTGTCAGGTCATCGACTAGATCAGGCCGATTCTCGATCGTCACTTCCATGGCGCCGCTGCGGCTTCGTGGATCCACGTCGACGGTGATCGCATAGTGGGTGGCATCGGCGGCGTCCGCGCTGGAAATGCCCGCTCTTTCGAACACTGCAAATCTCGCGGCATCGCCGCCGACATTGCGGAAGACGAGGAGGGTGTCGAAGAGCGCCCCTAATCCTGCGGCTCGGGCGATTTCCCCCAGGCCGAGATGGTGATGCTCGATCAGCCCGCCCTGCGCGGCGAACATCTCTCGCAGAATATCCACCAAGTAGTGCGACGGTCGTGAATGCATCCGTACAGGAACGGTATTGAGCGTCAAGCCGACTATTCGATCCACTGCAGGCACCATCGGATCGCGGCCGGACACCGTCGACCCGAAGACCACGTCGTCGCGGCCAGTGACACGGCGCAGAGTCAACGCCCACGCCAGCGAGACCACCGTGGACATGGTGACGCCGCACTCGGCAGCAAGTGCGACAAGTTCGGCGCGGACCGAATCGTCGACCTGGCGTGTGTGCAGGTTCGGCAACGCCACGGCGGCGGGAGCGACACCGGGCGCGAGCAGGGTGGGCTCGCCCAAGTCGGCCAAATACAGCGACCACGCCTTCGTCGCAGCGGCTGTGTCGCGAACCGCAAGTCGCCGCAGATGATCGGAAAAATCAGCTGGCGGGTCCAGTACACGCGCCACCGCCGCCCCCAGGTCTCGGTCGCCTTCCGGCCCTTCCTCGTACAGACCAGCCAGCATTGTGGCCACGCCGTACAGGACGAACAGCTCGGTAAACATCACTCCCTGCGACCAGGCGTCGGTGAGCAGGTGGTGCTGGGTGACGACAAGTTCTTCGGGGGAATTTTCGCTCGTCAGAATCAGTGCGCGCAGTAGCGGAGCGCGGTCGAGAGCGAAGGGTCGGCCAAACTGCTCGGCAGCTATGCCGTCGAAGTCTTCTGCGGCCTCGACCGCTCTCTCTTCGATCGCAATCGAGACCGGTCCGAGAATCGCCACCGGCTCAGACAGAATCGAATGCGTAAACGCGGCCCCGAGATTCGGGTACCTTTGCAAAATTTCTGCCGTTGCGGCCGTCAGTGCACGCCGATCGATCGGAACGGCGAAGGTGAATCGATGCTGAACATGATAGTTATCTGCGGCACCTCGCCCGCCTGTCACCGATTGGAAGTACATTCCGCGCTGCAACGGTGTCAGCGGCAGAATCTGCTGCCACCCTGGATATTCGGCGTCGATTATTTTGCGGGTGTTCTCGTCCACGGTGACCAGTTCGGTACCTACGCCGAAGTCTGCGTTGTCTGCTGTTCCGCGAACTCCGCGTTCGGCAAGAACTGCCAGGGTGCCGGAGTCGAATACGTCCGCAATCGCGAAGTTCACCCCGCGCCGGGCGGCGGCCGCGACGAAACGCACCGCCGCGATACTGTCACCACCGAGCGCGAAGAAGCTGGACTGCGCATCGACCGGGCTCCCGAGTATCTCCACAGCCGCATCGAAAATGTCTTCGGCAACAGATGTCGCGGTGATCTTTTCGACGGCCGGGGCAGGCGCGAGCACAACCGGCGACGGGAGTGCCGCGCGGTCGAGTTTGCCGTTCAAGGTGCGCGGGATCGCGTCGATCACGGTGATCGACTGCGGTACGAATTGCTCTGGCAGCACTTCGAGAAGCGCTTGCCGCATCTGTGCTGTATCAGCGTGCACACCTTCGCCTGCGACGACATAGCCGAACAATCGAGCTGTGCCGTCGGCGATGTCGGTGATCTTGGCTGCCGCGTCGGCAACGTCGGGAAGAGCGCGCAGGGCGGTCTCGACCTCACCGAGTTCGACGCGAAATCCGCGAACTTTCACCTGATCGTCGGTACGCCGTAAATACTCGATACGTCCGCCGCACTTCCGTACTGCGTCTCCGGTTCGATAGAGCCGCTCCCCCGCAAGGAAGAGGTCCGCGACGAACCGGCTCGCGGTCTGTGCCGGCCGGTTCAGGTAGCCCCTGGCCACCTGCGCGCCGCCCAGATACAACTCACCGTATGCACCCTCTGGCACCTCGCGCATGAGCCCGTCGAGAATTCGCGCGCGTACATCGATCCACGGTGCGCCGATGGTGATGGGAGCGCCTGCATCGAGACGCTCCGCCGTCGCCCACACCGTGGCTTCGGTGGGACCGTACACATTCCAGATCTCCGGGCTTACCGCCATCAGCTGTTTCACCAGCTCGGCCGGCACTGATTCTCCACCGATCAATGCACGAACCGAATAGTCTCGGGGAGCGGTCAGCAGAAGCCGCCACAGCGAAGGCGTCGCCTGCACGACGGTGGCGCCGGTGCCAGCTATCAGGGCTGCCAACTTCGGTGGATCTACCACCACCGCGCGCGGTACCACCACAACCGAAGCGCCGACTGTCAACGGGCACAGCAGTTCCAATACCGCGATATCGAACGACACCGTGGTCACTGCCACCAGACGATCATCGCGGCGAAGCCAACCCAAGCCGGTGACGGCGTCGGCGAATGCCGCGAGGTTCGCGCCGGTGACCATGACTCCCTTGGGCTTTCCTGTGGTGCCCGAGGTGTGGATGACATACGCCAATTCTTCGCCCGCGGGGACCGCAGGAAGCACGATATTTTCCAAGCCGTCAGCGCTGCCGGAATCCACCGACACCATCGGCAGGCCCATCCAGTCGGCGCATTCAGCGGTGGCGGCACTGACGAGAACGCAGACGGGTCGGCCATCTTCGATCATGTGGTGCAACCGCTCGCGTGGGTAGTCGATATCCAGCGGTAGGTAGGCGGCGCCGCAGCGTAGGACTGCAAGCAATGCGATCGGTAAATCTCGGTCGCGGTCGACCGCGACACCGACGATCGATCCTGGTTGCACCCCAACGGAAATCAGCACGCGGGCAAGTGACTCCACTTGTTGCCCCGCTTCGCGGTAGCTGTACTTCGCGCTGCCCGCGACGATGGCGGTCTTCTCGGGCAACTCCTGGACCTGACGAAGAAACGATTCGACTACCGAGAGCGGCGCCGAGGAACGTGTGGGGAAGTCTCCTGCATCGGTATTGCCCAGCCGCGCGATCGGCGTATCCGGGCGCTCGACGACGTGGGCGAGGTTGAGAAGGAGCTCATCGAGCAGGTGACCGGCCGTGCCGACGTCGAACAGATCCGCGGCCGCCCCCAAGCGGATCTCGATCCGGGAGTCGTGTTCGCGAAGCCACACTGCCACGTCCATCCGTGCCGGTGGATCGATCGGATCCACCGGAGTTGCCGTCGCTTCACCCAACGTCATCGCCGGACCCACTACCTCGTGGCCGACCATCGTCTGAAACAGCGGATGGCGTCCGCGAACCCGATCCGGTGCCAGCGCGTCCACCACACGGTCGAACGGCACATGCTGATGCTCCAGCGCCTCGAGACCGGTTGCGCGCACCCGGTCGAGAACCCGAGCGGGTGTCGGATTGCCTGCGACATCGACTCGATGGACCACCGTGTTGACCAGATATCCGATGGTGTCACGGAAGCGCCCGTCCTGGAGCAGTTCGCGATCCGACACCGTGGTGCCGAGCGGAATGTCGTCCCCCGCTCCGAATCGCTGCCACGTCAACGCGACAGCGGCTTCCAGCAGCATCAACCGGCTGACGCCGAGGCGCACCGCCAGGCGGTGCAGACCTTGTGCCGTCTCCGGGGCTAGTCCCCGCGACACCTCGACCGACCGGTACGTCGCCTGCCGCGGCCGGCGGCGATCGCAGGGCAGTTCCAGTTCGGCGGGCAGCGCGGCAAGGTGCTCGGACCAGTACTTCAGCGAGCGCTGCGCCGCGGCAGATTCGGTGCGTGCTCGGTCGGCTACCGCGAACTCCGCAAAGTTCGGCGCGTTGGAGAGCAGTTCAGGCTGCCGCCCGGCGACCCGCTGGCGGTATGCGGACGCGAGTGCGTCCAGTAGAGCAGCGACCGAAGCCCCGTCTACCGCGATGTGGTGAAACACAATGACGAGCGCGTTCCACTGCTCTCCGCGAAGATGAACTGCGCGGGCGGGTACCGAGTTCTCGATGTCGAATACCGCAGCCGGATCGCTTGTTTCGGTACGCACGGCGTCGGTGAGCGAGAGCTCGCTGACGCGGTCGATCAGGGACGGAATCGCATTGCCGGGCAGTACGCGCACCTCGGGCTCGCCGTTGGCTGCGGCCGGATAGCACGTGCGTAAAATTTCGAAGTGGATCAGCACATCTCGCCAGGCAGCACGCAAGGCATCACCGTCGATCGAGCCGGACAATTCGAGCACCACCGGGACGTCGTGAGCGTGCGACGACCGGTCGAGTCGATGCAAAATCCACAACCGCTCCTGTGCCGACGAGAGCACACGCTCGGCGGGTTCGGGCGAAGCGGCGGGGGTTGAGATCGTTGCGGGGGTTGAGATCGTCGAGGGGGTTGAGATAGCAGCCAGCGCGCGGGCAGTGCGGGCCGCGAAGATGTCGGCGACGGTCACCACGATGCCATTTCGGCGCAGTCCGCTCACCACGCGCATCGCCGCGAGGGAATGCCCGCCGTGGTCGAAGAAGTCGTCGTCGGCCCGCAGTGGTGTCTCGAGCACCTCGGTCAAGATCTCTGCGACCACGTCCACGGTGCGCGCCGACGCCTCGGCGTGCGGGGCGGTACTAGCGACCGGTGCGGCAGGAGTCGCGGGCAGCGGAGGGAGAGTGTCCACGGAACTCGGCACGAATGTGGCTGCAGCACGGCCCAGATCGACGATCATCTCCTCGATCACAGACGGCAGTGCGCGGGCCACGGCTGCCGCGGCAGACGAATCTACGACGCTCGGATCGTGCTCCAGCACCAGCCGGAAGTGTTCTCCGGGGGGAGCCAAAAGCGACAGTGCGTAATGCGTCAGGCTCAGGTTGCCGATTCCGGAGATCCTCGTGGACCCCGGGGTACTGGCGCTGTCATCGCTGTCGAACATGTTGGGGTAGTTCTCGAACACGACGAGGGTATCGAAGAGTCCGGATCCACCCCGCGCGCCGCTGCACGCCTCGATCTCGGACAGCGGGAGATGCTCCGCATCGCCGAGGTCGTACTGGTCGTTTTGGCTGCTCCGCAGGACCTCGAGCAGTGGCCGGTTATCCATCCGGATGCGGACCGGCACAGTATTGCTGAACAGTCCGATCATCGTTTCGACTCGATCGAGTTCAGCGGGCCGACCGGAAACAGTAGTACCGAAGACGACGTCGTCGAGGCCCATCAGAGCACACAGCACCGCACTCCACGCACCTTGCACAAGAGAGTTGACGGTCAAGCCGTTCTCCCGCGCCGCCGCCGCGAGCCGTTCGCCGAGCGCAGCATCGACGGTCAATTCAGTCGACACCGCACCCGCGCCTGAACTCTGCTCATGCACGAACTCACCCCGAACGTCGCGCGCGACCTCCCCCTCGATGTCGCGCGCGACCAGGGTCCCCTCCGACAGTCCCCCGAGCCTTCGCCGCCACGCAGACCGCAACCCGCTGCGGTCCAGTCCAGTCAGCCACCTCAGGAAGTCCGAGTATTCTGCCGCGACAGGCAGATTCGCCGCACCAAAGTTGTAATGATGTATCAACTCGCGCAACATGATCGGCGTCGACCAACCATCGGTCACGAGATGGTGAGCATTGAGAATCAGCTGCGTGCGTGCGTTGGGGAGCCGGAGTACGTGCCCGGCGAGGAGCGGCCCATGCCGCACATCGAATACTCGCTGCGCAGCGTGCCGCTGTGTCTGCTCAGCGGCGATAAGGGCTGCGTCCGAGGAGAGTTGACGTAGATCCGATACCTTCCACGGGATGTCGATCGACCGCGGAATCGTCTGAACAGGCTCATCGACGCCCTCGAAATGGAAGCTTGCCGCCAGGTTTCGATGACGACGGACGACGGCAGAGAACGCGGATTGCAACCGGTCGGCGTCCAAGTCCCCCTCGAGATCGACGACGGCGGTCAACGTGTACACGTCGTGTCCTGTGAAACGAGCCGCGTGCGCCAGCAGTCCCTCTTGTAGAGGCGACAGTGGAAGTACCTCAGCCAAGGGACCAGTGATGTCCTCCAGGTACGCGATCTGATCCTGCGTGATGACCACGTCCTCGCAATCGGATGCACTCAGCCCGCCGGGGTACAAGGCAGCGTGAGCTGCCAGCCCGGCCAGCGCACGCGCGAAGGATTCCTGAAGCGCAGCTACCGCTGAGTGATCCAACAACTCACCCGCGGCAGTCCACTCGAAGGACAACACCGAGCCTGCATGGTCTGCATGTACAAAAGCATTGAGCGCCAACACTTCCGTGAGAGTGCGACGCTCGGGCTCAATCACGCCGAATGCATCACCGGCGCCCGCACGCCATCCGTTCCCCGACAGGCCCGCAGGCTTGCCGAGGTAGTTGAGCACGATCTGCGGGGCTTCCAGCGCCGCAAGAGCGTCGCCCGCGTCGTCGAGGAAGCGCAGTACGCCGTACCCGGTACCACTGTCGCGGCCGGTACGCCTACGCGCTTTGATCGTATGAAGGATCTCAGCGAGCACACGGCCGCCGCCTAAGGCCTCGGCTAATCGATCGTCGGTATCGAGGAGCGACATCGGCACGGACACCGGGTATTCCGTGGTGAACCAACCGACGGTCGAACCTCGATCGACGCGAGAATCCGAGTCCCGGCCGTGTCCTTCCATCAACACGGCCCAATCGCCGATGCTGAAACAGTCGCCGATGCTGTGCCCGCGATATGCGCGCAGTGCGACGGTCAGCGCGGCCAACAGAACTTCGTCAGGACGCGCCGAGTACTTGACGCACAGATGATCGATGACGGCGACAGTTTCCGCGGGAGTCGCTGCTGTCCGGGTGATCTCAGCGGTGGCATGGGTATCGATCCCAGCTCGCAGTTCGGAATCCACCAGTGGACGGGGACCACCGTCCAACACTGCTCGCCACTGATCGAGTTCGTCGACGTAGTGGTGTCGTGCGCCGTGCGCTGCGAGATCCAGAGCGCGACTGCGCCACGATTGTCCTGCTAGCGGCACCGGCGGTCGCCCAAAATAGGCGTCCATGAGATCTCCGAGCAAAATAGGCCAGGACACCGCGTCGACGGCGAAGTGATGAACCACGGTCAGCACTCGGTCGTTGCCGTCGGAGATCCGAACAATGTCGATGCGCAGAAGATCCCCGCTGCTCGGATCCAGTCCGGCCGCACTCTCTCGGGCATAGGACGCCGCCGCGCCGATGAACTCGGCCTCGGTGACCTGCCCGTATTCCCCGACGTCGAAGGACGCGTCAGCGGTAGCGGGAATCTCCACGGACTCGCCGTCCCGGACGATCATGCGCAACGACGGATGGCGATCGAGCAGGAACCTGGCGGCGCCGAGCAGCACGCGGGAATCGAGTGTGTCGACCGACTCGACCACCGTCCACTGGGCATACGAAGACACCGTATCGGCGGAATCGACGCTGAGAACGTTGCGCATGATCGGCGTGGTCGGTGCTTGGCCGATACCGTCGTCGTCCTCGACAGTCGACGCGCTGTGCTCCAGTACTCGGCTCGTCGCTGCCAGTGTCGCGAGATCCTTGCCGCTCAGAAGTTCTTTCGGGGTCAACACAAGGCCGTGTCCCCGTAGTCGGCTACTGATACTGATAGCCCCGATGCTGTCTCCGCCGAGCGCGAACAGGTCTGCATCGAGCGGGGCTGCGCTCAGTCCGAGCACGTCAGCGACGACCGCACACACGGCGTACTGCGCTGCAGTGCTGGGACTGCGGTCCGCACCGTCACCTGAGGGCGTCGCCCCGACTGCCGCAACACCCGATGCCTCCGGTAGTGCCGCACGATCGATCTTTCCGTTTACGGTCACCGGCATCTCATCGAGGATTATCACGACGGATGGCACGAGATGGTCGGGAACTCGCGCGAGCAGGTCGCGTCGGATCTTGTCGCTCGTGAGGTCACCGGATTCGGAGACCACGTATCCGATCACTTTCGCGGCTGAACCGCTTCCGGTCACCATCGCTACTGCGGCGATCACCGAACGGGTCTGCGCCAGCGCAGCTTCGACCTCACGAAGTTCGACTCGATGGCCTCGGATTTTGATCTGATCGTCGGCGCGACCGAGATATTCGAAGCCGGTGCCCGGGTGCCATCGCGCGAGGTCGCCGGTGCGGTACATGCGGGTCCCGGCGACGAAGGGGTCGGCCACGAAGCGGTCTGCGGTGGCTCCCTGACGCCTCAGGTATCCACGGGCAAGCTGCGGCCCGGCCAGATAGAGCTCACCTGCCTCACCGTCGAGTGTTGGGTGCAATGCCGCGTCGAGAAGATAGGCGGATGTGCCTGCCAACGGCCGTCCGATCCGGACTTCGGCCCCGGAAACCTCGTCGACGATTGCGTCTACGGTTGCCTCGGTGGGCCCGTACATGTTGTACACCCGCGCGGTGCTCAGAGCGAGTTGCGCGCCTAGCGCCGGCGGCAGCGCTTCCCCGCCCACGACGAGTGTGCCGACCGAGTGCTGCGCGGAATGCTCGGCGCTAGCGGAGAAGAGACCAGCCTCGACCAGGAACGAGGCCATGGACGGAGTCGTGTCGACCACGTCGATGCCATCTGCTCGAAACGTCTGCACCTGCAGGTCTGCATCTCGCTGGACTTCACTGCCGTACAAAAAAATTCGATGTCCGTCGAGAATCCACAGCAGCGGATCGAGCGAGGCGTCGAACGCGAACGACGTGGTGTGCGCGACGCGCAACTGCCGGCCACCGGCACGCGCGGCGGCATCGGCATAAATGGTGGCGAGGTGTCGATGCGCGAGGTGTGCGAGTCCGCCCGCACGAACGACCACTCCTTTGGGTATCCCGGTCGATCCCGAGGTGAACAGCACGTAGGCCATGTCTTCCGGGTGACGTGCGGCCGTCGATCCTTCGGCCGGCAACCGGTCGCGGGAGAAGGACTGCAACTCGGCTTCGATCTGCTCGGATGCGAGATCGACAACCTTGCATCCAGCAGATGAAGCCGGAGAGTCGTTGTTGCACAGCAGCAATGACGGTTTCGCGAGGTCGACCAGAGAGTTCAGACGCTCCTGCGGGTACGCCGGATCGAGCACAACGTAGGCAGCTCCTGCTTCCCACACTGCGAAGATGCACGCGACGATGTCCGTAGACCGCGGGAGGGCGAGCGCAACGATATCGTCGGCTCCGATACCGCGGGCGCGAATCAGTGCGGCAATCCGGCCACTGCGATCGACAAGTTCTGCTGCCGTGAGGGATGTCTCGGCGTCCACGAGGACGATACGGTCGGGGTGCTCGGCGACCATGTGGGTAAACATCTCCGGGATCAGACTGCTGCCGGCCTGAGGGAGAGTCGGGGGCGTCCAGGCGTCGTCGAGTCCACCACGTCGAAGGTTCACCGAGCCCAAGCGGGGGCGGTCCGGGGCGCACAGAGCGTGGATCAACTCCGACAAGGCCTCTACCCGAGCGTGAACTTCGGCCTCGGACACGGCCGCAGCGTCGACCTCGAACCCGAGCAGCAACCGGCCGTCGTCGATCGGTGTGGCCGTCAGCCCCAGCTCCTCCGGCGGGCCGCCCGCCACATTTCTGAGTGTTCCTACTGCACCGGCGAAGTTCAGGTCGAAGTCGAAGGCCTTGAGGTTGATGCCCACCCCATGCAGGACAGCGCCCGCGCCAGGAACAGCCAAGTCGCGTACGAGGTCCTCGCCGCGGTACCGCTGATGGGCCCGCAGTTCGCCCAGCGCTTCCGCCGCCGCCGAACTCAGCACGACGATATCGTCGACGAGCGAAACCGGCACCCTCAGGGGAAGCACGTTCACTGCCATCGACGGAGTCGTCAATGCAGTGCGGGTGGTGCGAACCATCATCGGCAACGCGAGAACGACGTCGGTGGTGGCGTGTAGTCGTGCCACAAATCCGACGTACACACCGATCAGTACGTCGGCCCAGGTAAGCCCGCAATCGTCGGCGACCCTTTTCAGCGCCGTCATGCCGTCCGAGTCGATGAGAGTGCGGGCGGTATGCGTCCGTACCGCTGGGCCGAGGTCGACGCCTCGCCTGCCCTGTAATTCGGGAAATGGGTTCAGCCGCGCGGACCAGTATTCGCGGTCAGCGGACATCTCCGGCGACTCGCGATACCGCACATCCTCACTCACGAGCTCGAGCAGAGAACCGAAGCTATTAGGTCGTAGTTTCTTCCCCGTCACGGTCGCGGTGTAACGCGCAGCGAGACGCCGGGAGATCATGGCGGCGGAGTATCCGTCGACGATCAGATGGTGGTAGAGCTGAACACACCAGACCTGCGTCGAGGAGAGCCGCAACAGGGTGTAGCCGAAAAGTTCCCGATCGACCATCTCGCGAGTTACCCGAGCGGTCTCTGCCCTGATCTGCTTGACGTGCTCATCTGCAGCCCCGCGAGGGTCGTCGTCGTGGCTCAGGTCGAGAATCGGAATCCGGACGTCGCCCGGGGCAGCGATCCACTGCCGGGGGCCGCTTTCGGAGTCCACGAATCTCAGCCGCATCGTCTCCGCCTCGACCACTGTTGCCGATATCTGCTCGACGAGTACGTCGAGATCGATCGACACTTCAGCTGCCGTTCCGTCGATCTCGAGCACCTCACCAACCAGGTAGTACAGTGAATCCGGTTCCAGCCGTTGGGCATTCCAGATCCCCAGCTGCGCCCCGGTGAGCGGCAGCAAAGTGCCGGCGGGGATATCCGTACCGTGCTCTTCGGTGAGTGTCATGCGCCCTGACTCTTCTTGTCGATCTTGCCAACCGACGTCGTGGGAAATTCGGTGACGAACTCGAACTTGTCGGGGATGGTGTACGCAGCAACCTGACGCTCGGTGCGCAGAAATGCGCGGAGCTGAGCAGCAGTTGGACTGCCCGACTTCGGATCACGCCTGATGACGTACGCACAGATGCGCTCGCCCAGAGCAGCATCCGGTACACCCACCACGGACACGTCATGGATCTCGTCGTGGGCGAGCAGATGATTCTCGACCATCGCAGGTGCGACTTTCTCGCCGCCGCGGTTGATCTGATCCTTGCTCCGGCCGACGACTTTCAGATAACCCCGGCCGTCGCGGATCACGATGTCGCCGGTGCAGTAGAAGCCGTCAGTGGTGAACGAGGCTCGATTATGTTCCGGCGCATTGTAATAACCGCGGATCGTGTATGGGCCGCGCGTCTGCAGATGTCCGGCGATACCGTCGGCGACCGGGCTGCCCTCGTCGTCGACCACCCGCACTTCGTCCCCGGGGGAAATCGGCCTGCCCTGCGTGGTGCACACCGTCTGATCGTCGTCGCCGAATCTGGTGTAGTTGACCAGACCCTCTGCCATACCGAACACCTGGGTCAACGTGCATCCGAGATCACCGGGCACTCGCCTCGCGGCCTCCTCGGGGAGGGTGGCGCCGCCGACCCACAACGAGACGAGTGAGGAAGTATCGCGATCGAGACGCGCAGAGGAGTTCAACCACGCCAATAGCAGCGGGGGTACGAGTGCTGCATGCGTGACGGAGTGCTTCTCGACGAGGGAAAAGCAGGTGTCCGGACTGGGGTCGGATGCCATCACGACGCACCCACCGACTGCGAAGATACCCAGCAGTCCGGGCGAACTCATCGTGAAGTTGTGTGAGATGGGCAGTACCGCGAGCATCACCGAGCGCGAGTCGATACGGCAGATTCGAGCACTCTCACGGACCGAGTACAGATAGTCGTCGTGCGTGCGCGGAATGAGTTTGGGGGTTCCTGTGGTGCCGCCGGATAACTGCAGGAACGCCACGTCCGAGGGCAGCGAGCGCTCACGGCGAGGCAGCGGCGGGCCAGTCGCCCAGGCCTCGTCTCCGAGCGGAACGACGAAGGTCGTGACATCGGGATACTCGGCTGCGATGTCCGCCGCGATGTCGTTGTAATTCGTTGCACCGACTCGGTCGACTGTGATGTATCCACGAGCAGTTGCCGACGTGCAGATCTGACGGATTTCGGCGGCGCGGTGCGCAGCCAGCGCGAATACCGGTAAAGCTCCGAGTTCGAACAGCGCGAAGACGACCTCGACGTACTCGACCGTGTTCGGCAGGTGGACGACCACTCGGTCGCCTCGCTGGATGCCACTCGTAGCGAACGTCCCTGCCACGATCTGCACGCGCTCGGCAAGTTCCCGGTAGGTGAGGGTCCGCCGCGAGTCGATCAATGCAGTTGAGTCTGCATGAGCTGCAACCGCATCGGCCAATAGAGCTGAATGCGTATGGCCGATCCAGTAACCCTCTTTTCGATACCGAGTTGCGAAGTCCGCGGGATAGTCCACCACCCCATCGAGGTGCAGTGGCGTGATGTCCACAACCTGGTCGATCGTCGAACTCACCGGGCGGCCCCCGCAGCTACCGCTTCACGACCGAGAGCGACCGCCGTTTCATCGGTCGTGACGACGGCTCCGCATCGCTTTGCTGCATACGTCGCCCCCATCACGTGTTCCTCGCGCGAGAAGTCAGCGGTGGCGTCGAGCACCAGAAAGGGGCAGACGTCGGACATGAATGCCTCGGCGGCACTGAGCATGCAGCCCATGTGGGCGTACACACCGGTGATGATCAGCTGGTCGCGGCCGTGATGCCCCAGCAGTTCGCGCAGGTCGGTGCGCTGGAACGCCGAGTATCGCCACTTGGTGACCTCGATGTCGCCGCGACCCGGTCGCAGCTGCTCGATGACCTCGGTATCGCGTCCTGTGCGCAAGCCGGGACCCCAGAAATCGGCCAGGATTCCGCGACGCGACGGGTGCTGGTCCCCCGGTTGCATCGTGTAGACGACCGGGATCCCCAAGGCGGATGCCTGCGTCCGCAGTGCAGCGATGTTGGCGACCACGGGCGAGATGAGCGTGGGCGCGTCGACATATGCATCGATGAAATAATTTTGCATGTCATGGATGAGCAGTGCCGCACGGCTCGGATCCAGATTCCAGTCGACGACGTTGAGCGGAATCTCCTCGCGCATCGGCATCGTGTAGCTCGAAATTTTGGGTATTGCCATTACCGTCCCTCCCGCTCGACATTCAAGATATTCCCACGAGACAACATCGCGTTAGGTTAGCCTATGCTTGCACTTTGTGGTGCTACGGGCCCTCGATGCAGACTCCAGGCGCGCCAGAGCTTCGCGTAGCGTCCACCGAACGCAATCAGCTCCTCGTGCGTACCTTCCTCGGTGATCTTTCCGTTGTCCATCAACAGAATTCGATCTGCGCGACGGCTCTGCCCCAGACTGTGTGCCACGATCAGTGCGCCTCGCCCGGCCAGCGCCGCCTCGGCGGCCCGCTCCAGCAATGACGCGCCCGCGCTACCGGCATCGGCGGTGGCCTCGTCGAGAATTGCCACCGGCGGATCGACAAGTATCAGCCTCGCCAACGCCACCTGTTGGGCTTGCATAGCGGTGAGCTGCTGCCCAGCCCCGCCGACGAGCGTATCGAGTCCCTCGGGCAGTAGATCGAACCAGTCGCCCGCCAAAACCGTCCGGAGCGCCGAAGTCATGGCCGCGTCGTCAGCGGTTGGATCGGCCATCGCGAGATCCTCACGCAGCGACCCAGCGAACACGTGCACTTCCTGCGTCACCAACGTAAAACGCTGTGCACGATCGGTTTCGGACGAGCCGCTGAGATCGACCGTGCCGAAACGAATGTGACCCGAATCTGGCGTACGTACGCCCGCAAGGAGAGCCGCCAACGTCGACTTACCCGCCCCCGACGTCCCCACGAGAGCGACGGTTTCGCCGGGCGCTACTCGAATGTCGACGCCTCGCAGAAGCTGCTGTTCGGGCGAATACCCGAACGTGACGTTCTCGGCCTCCAACACTCCGCTCGCCGGGAGTGCTGTCGAGGCTGTCGAGGCTGTCGAGGCTGTCGGCGGAGCATCTTTGCCCTCGCCGACCTCGATCACGCCGACGATCCGTGCCAGCGAAGCCAGGGCGGACTGTAGCTCGTCGACCACCAGAAGAAGGTCGTCGATCGGCTCGAACAGTCTGAGGAAGAACAACATTGCGGTAGTCGTCGCACCGACTGTCAGAGCATCCGCGCCGACGAGGAAGTACCCGATGATCAGCAAAGACGCCATGCCGAAAAACTGAGCGGTGTTGAGCCTGCCATAAAATCGGTTCTGCACGATCCGAGCGCGCATCGTCCACCGCACCATCTCCCACGAGTGGAAGCCGACGCGGCGCGCCAGTTGCGGGGCCAGATCGTAGGCGTGGACCGTACGAAGCCCCTGAATGGAGCCGAGCACGTGCTGCGCACGAAGACCCATCGCGGACCGCTCGGCGGCATAGATTCCCGGCGCGTTGCGGAGATACCAACGGACCGCCATCACGTAGATCGGCAGGATCAACACGAGCGCGCCGAGAAGCCGCCAGTCCAGGGCGGTCAGACCGACCGCGGTGAGCATCACCGTGAATATCGACGTCGACAGGGTCGGAACCACGGTGCCGATAGCGGCGGATACCTCTTCCACGTCGTCGGTGGCCCGGGAGATGAGATCTCCGCTCCCCGCCCGTTCCACGCGTTCGAGGGTCAGGGACAAACTTGTCACAAACATCCGCTCGCGCAGTCTGGCAAGAGTTGTCTCGAACAGCTTGGACGACAATATGATTCCCAGTGCCGTCAAACCAGCAAAAGCCAGCGCCGCACCGACCATCACAGCCCCGAGTTGCCAAATTCGGCCGGTCCCGCTGCCGTCGATCACGGCGTCGACCATCGAGCCGAGTGCCCAGGGGGCAGCAAGCCCCGCCGCTGCAGCAAGAACCATGGTCGCCACTACCCCGCCGAGGCGAACGCCCTGGCCGGCCAGGGCGCGTCGAACCTCACGCCACACCGACCGCGCACCTGCGACCGGCAATCTCCCGGGGGCAGCCTCTGGCTGCACGTCCGTGCTCATCGCGAGTCCTCCATCAAGATATGTTCGAGTTCATTCACTGCAGCGACATTCACAGCAGGGACCGTCACTACCCTGGACGCCGATGCCAACAGGGCGGGCGAGGATGTGAACACGATCGTGGTCTTTCCTTCCCGAAGCGCTGCAATACGTTCGGCAACAGTTGCTTCCGTCACCGAGTCGACGGCCGTAGTCGGGTCGAGCAGCACCAGGATGTCCGGCTCGGCGGCGAGCGCACGAGCCAACGAGACCCGCTGGCGTTGACCGCCGGACAAGAATCTGCCGGCTTCACCCACGCCCGTCTCCAGTCCGCCGGGTAGCGCCGCAACGACGTCGTCGCAGGCCGCCCCGAACACTGCACGAGTGACAGAGTCGGCGCTCACATCTCCCGCGGCAGCTATGTTCTCGGCAATCGTCCCTTCGAACAGATCACTCTCGTGGGGAGCTACGAGGAGAATCCGCTTACTCCGATCGGACGGCAGGTCCCGCACATCGACGCCGCCGACAGTGACTGCGCCAGAATCGGATTGGGTCAGCCCTCTCAGCATTCCCGCCAACGCGGCAGTGGTAGCCGAATCCGCCACGACCGCCACAAACTCGCCCTCCGACACCTGCTGATCGAATTCGATCGCGCCCCCCGCGGTGACACCGTCGAAGTTCAAGTCGAAGCCGTTCGGCTCGTTCGTCGATGCCGGTCTCTCGGCGGACGGGGGTGCCGCCAGTACCGTGAGCACCCGCTCCGCTGATCCCAACGCCTGCGCCCAGATAGCACCGAAGTTCGACGCGAAAGCGTGCAGCGGACCCATCACAAATTGGGTCACCGCGACAACGGTGATGAGCTGTCCAATAGTGATCGCACCGCTGACCGCCATGAGACCCGATGTGACGGCGACCCCGGCGATGAACAGGCCCGCGACAGTTTCCATCGAACCCAGGTAGCCGGCTCGCGCAACGCTCGCCTTCAATGTCCCTTGCAGGGCGCGCGCGCTGGAAGCCAGGTACCGACCGCCTGCCTCCGTCTCGGCGCCCAGGCCCTTGACAATCCGGAAGCCTCCGACGAGATCGGCGGCGGTACTTGCCGCTTCGCCTGCCGCCTGCTGCTGCTGTATCGTTCTGCGGCGCAACGGCGCCCCGGTCCGGTCCATCAGCCACAGCATCAGCGGAGCTGCCACGGCAATAGCGAGCCCTAGAGGCCAGGAGATGTAGAGCAGAATCAGCGCCGAGAACACAACGGCGGCGAACTCGCCCAGCGGATACACGACGATGGCGACGGCCATCGCGAGTTGGCGAGCGTCGGAAGATGCGATGCTCAACAGCATTCCGGGTTGCCGAGCAGGTCCGCCCATCCCGCGAGCATCGAGGATACGGTCGGTAATTTTCGTGCGCACCTGATGCTGAATCGATTGCATGCCGAGAAACCCGATACGCGAACCGAATCGGAAGGTGATCGATACCAACGCGTAGACGACGGCCAGTACGGCGACCCACAACACCAATTGGCCACTGTCACCGGTACTGATCGCCCGGTCGATCGCGAGACCCATGACAACCGGAACGAGTGCAGCACAGAGCTGATGGACGATGAGCAGTATTCCCGCCGGAACCGTGTACTTCTTCGCGGCGAACATCGTCCGTAGCGTCAGCTCCCGGGGCGTCGTCGATTCGAAAATCTCGATGCCCCTGGTTCGCAGCGGGGTTGCAGGCGCAACAAAGAAGACTGGCAACTGCATGTCTTCGGATCTCCTCTATCAATGGATGTGTCTCGTGGCCGCTCCGGCCGGAACAAGGTCAGTGAGTGAGCACGGGGTCGAGCATCGACCGGGAGACGAGGGAGTCCACGAGCTCACCCGATCGGACCGCAATGTTGGACAACAACGAGGATGTCAGGCCGTGCGAATGCTCGGTTCCGCCCTGTAGATAAATACCGCCCGTGACGCTGCGGCTCATCCGAAGTCGGTAGTCCCGTTCGACCTCGGGGGTGCCGTCCGCTGCAAAGCAGCATTCGTCGGCAAGCGGGCCGAGAATGGCCCGCAAGTCGAGGGGGCGGAATCCGGTGGCGAATACCACTGCGTCACAGGACAAGCTGGTTTCACGTCCTGTCGGGCGGTGACGGACGGAGACTTCGACACCGGTCGCGGTCGTGTCCATCCCCGTCACACCTGACGCCCCGTGGACGAAGAGTCGCCGCTTCCCGGTCACACGCTCGGTGTATTCGCGTTCGTAGAGTTCTTCGATCAACGGCAGATCGACGGCCGAGTAGTTGGTACTGCGGTGGTAGGCCATCAGTTGCTCACGCAGTTGTGGCGACGACGAATAAAAATCGTCCACAGCTTCCGGGTCGAACACCCGGTTGGCATAGGGACTGTCATCAGCCGGGCTGTATCCGTATTTGCTGATCACTGAGTGGACCTCGGCTTCGCCGAAACGATGATGCAGATGGGCGACCACCTCGGCCGCGCTCTGACCCGCGCCGATGACCACGAAGCGCCCGTGCTCGATGGCTGGCAGAACCTCGAGGTGGTCAAGTAATCGATGGTTGTGAAAGATTCGTTCGCTGGCCTGTACGTCGTCCGGCAGTTTCGGGTTCAGGCCCCCAGCCAATACGACGTTGCGGGCCCGCAGGATTCGCATTCCCTCGGGTGTCTGGACCGTCACCTCGAACATGTCACCGCTGAGGGCCACGGCGGTCGCGGCGGTACCGTACCGAACGTGCGCCTCAACAGTGTTCGCAGCCCACAGCAAGTAGTCATGGAATTCGACCCGCGAAGGGAAGAAGGACTGAAGGTTGATGAAATGGGTGAGCCGCCCGCGCTCGACGAGATAGTTCAGAAAGGTGAACTTGCTCAGCGTGTTTCGCTGTGTAGCCAGGTCTTTGAGAAACGAGATTTGCATGGTCGCACCGGGCAACAGCATTCCGGCATGCCATGTGAACTCGGGCTGCTTCTCCACGAACACAGACGAAATGCGGTCACGTGCGGGCACTGAATCGTTGTGTTCCTGCAGGGCAATCGCAAGCCCTAAATTGGACGGCCCGTAGCCGACCCCGAGGATATCCACTACGTCGGGAAGGTTGCTCTCCACTGGCACAAGTCGTCCTTATCGGTCTGAGTTAACGGTAGCCTAACCTATTATCAGTTAGTCAGCTTAGGCTAACCGTAGTGCCGCAAACCGAGTCTCCTTACCGTTGGCACCGGACCGAAAGAAGGGCGCATTGGGTACCCGCGCGAACGCCGCAGACCTCATCGACGACGACGAAAGCACCGAAGAACCGAGCCCGATATTCGTATTGTCGCGGCCACACGGGACAGTGCTAGCTACCGGCTATCGCGCACAATTCGACGACGCCGCCGCAGCCATATCGGCATTGCGCTCGACGGATACGAAGGTCGTAGTCGGTGCGCTTCCCTTCGCCCGAGACGCGCCCTGCGCGCTGTACGACCCATCGACGTTCGAACGAACGAGCGCGATCTCGCTTCCGCAGCCCGGACTACCAGATCTGCCCACGTTCTCCGTCGATGAGCTGCGTGAACGCGAGCATCTAGATCGAGTTCGAACGGCCGTGGACGTTCTACGAGACGACAGGACCGCACTCCACAAGGTTGTTCTAGCAAGAACTTTGACGTTGGTAGCTGGCGGGTTGGTGGACCCGCGAAGTCTTCTCGCCGCACTCGTGGGCGGAACTCCCGCGGGCAACGGATACTCCGTGGACCTGAGTGCGGCCGGAGGATCCTATGTCGGTAGAACTCTTGTCGGGTCCTCTCCGGAAGTGCTGATCCGAAGAGAGGGGCGCATTGTCACCTGCCACCCGCTTGCAGGCTCAGCCCCGCGTGATCTCGACGCAGACCGTGACCGCGAGGCTGGGCGCGCACTCACCGAATCAGCCAAGGATCGACGCGAGCACGCGTTCGTCATCGACGCGATCAGGGAGTCTCTCGCACCGTTCTGCGGTGTGCTGGACATACCAGAGGAACCCACCCTGACCAGTACCCCGCAGCTCTGGCACCTCGGGACTCCAATTCGAGGTGAACTTTTCGATACGAACACCACCGCACTGGAATTGGCGCTGGCGATACATCCCACGCCGGCCGTCTGCGGCACCCCCACCGGACTCGCCTACGACATGATCGAGGAGCTGGAGGGGATACGAGGCTTCTATGCAGGCACCGTCGGGTGGTGCGCCGCCGATGGGGACGGAGAATGGATGGTGGCGATCCGATGCGCTGAGGTCAGTAGCGACCGCCGCCGCGTGACGGCGTACGCGGGCGGCGGAATCGTCGCCGAGTCAGATCCCGAAGCCGAACTTCGCGAGACCGTGACCAAGTTCGGGACCGTCCTGAGTGCACTGGGAGTTCAGCTATGACAGTCACATTGGTGGTAGGGGCAGCCAATGGAATCGGTCGGGCCGTAGCTCGGACCCTGGCCAGGTCGGGGCACACCGTCGCATTGGCAGACGTCGATGCCGCCGGGCTCTCCGACACGGCACGCCGGATCGACGGGAACGTCACGACCCACACTCTCGATATCCGAGACCCGGACGCTGCGTCGGCAATCGTTGCCGAGATCGAAGAATCGGTAGGAGCCATCACCGCTCTCGCTCACGTCGCCGGCATTCTCGATACCGGTTCCATCCTCGATTCCGACATCGAGGACTGGCGAAACATATTCGACGTCAACCTCTTCGGACTACTCAACGTGGTCCGTCCAGTAGGCCGAGCAATGCGTGCGCGGCGGTGCGGTTCTATCGTCGTCGTCGGATCCAATTCGGCGGGAGTGCCTCGAATGTCGATGGGCGCGTATGGTTCGTCGAAGGCAGCATCGACGATGCTGACCCGCGTACTGGGCCTCGAGTTGGCTCAGTACGGTATCCGCGCGAACATTGTCGCTCCAGGATCCACAGACACCGACATGCAGCGCGCGCTGTGGGCCGATCCCACGAACGAGAGCAATGCACAGCCCGTGATCGACGGCGACCTCGAAACATTCAAAGCTGGCATACCACTGGGCCGCATAGCTTCTCCGGAAGACATAGCCGATTCCGTCGAGTTCCTATTGTCGGATCGGGCGCGCCACATAACTATGCAATCTTTGTACGTCGACGGTGGGGCGACGCTCCGAGCATGATCAGCGCACTCAGTTCGCGACAGCAGCGCGGATTTTTGTGGCGGCAGCGTCCAGTTCGTCACGCTGCGCCGTCGTCGCATGCGCACGCAACCCGAATCCGTCTCCCGTCGTACGCGGAATGACATGCAGGTGAACGTGGAAGACCTCCTGGCCGGCGATCTCCCCGTCGGCGAGAAAGAAGTTCACGCCTGCGCAACGCGGGTCGCTCTCGCGCAGCGCCGCCGCGATCTTCTGCCCGACCACGAACATGTGTCCACCGGTCTCCGGATCCAACTCCGCCAGCGACCGCGCCTGCTTCTTGGGGACGACCAGTACGTGCCCAGGGGTGAGCGGACGGATATCCAAGAACGCAACGACGACGTCATCCTCGTAGACGCGACTCGACTCAGCGGTACCTGCAATGATCTCGGAAAATATCGTGTACGGATTCATATCGTCACAGTCTAGATCCGCAATGTCCGAATTTTGCAGTGCCCATATGGCAGTGTGTCCTCTCCGCCCACGCGAGCGGTGCCCGCCACTACAGAATCGGCGACGGCGAGTACTTCGCCCCTTCCGGGAACCTAGCGACCAAATTCTCGACGGCAGCGACGACGGCAGCGACCTGAGCGTGTGCCGATCCGATAAACGCCGAGGTATCGGCCAGGGCCGCATCGAGAGCGGCGCGGTCGAGCGGAATCCGATCGTCGGCGGCGAGACGGTCGAGCAGATCCGGCTCCTGGCCTTCCTCGCGCATCGCAAGCGCGACAGCGACAGCATGTTCCTTGATCGCCTCGTGAGCGGTCTCACGCCCGACACCCGCACGAACCGCGGCCATGAGCACCTTCGTCGTCGCGAGGAACGGCAGGTAGCGAGTGAGTTCCTTCGCGATGACGGCCGGGTATGCCCCGAACTCGTCGAGGACGGTCAGGAAGGTCTCGATCATGCCGTCGATCGCGAAGAAAGCATCCGGTAGCGCGACTCGGCGCACGACCGAACAAAAGACGTCGCCCTCGTTCCACTGCGCGCCCGCGAGCTCGGCGGCCATCGATCCGTAACCACGAAGAATGACCTGCAAGCCGTTCACCCGCTCGCACGAGCGGGTGTTCATCTTGTGCGGCATCGCCGACGATCCCACCTGCCCCTGCTGAAAGCCTTCGGTAACCAGCTCGTGACCTGCCATCAATCGAACGGTGTGGGCAAAGGACGACGGCCCAGCACCGAGCTGGACGAGGGCCGAAACTACCTCGTGATCGAGCGAACGCGGATATACCTGGCCGACGCTGGTCAGCACATGACGGAACCCGAGGTGATCGGCAACGATCCGTTCGAGGGCAGTGAGCTTGGCGGAATCTCCACCGAAGAGATCGAGCATGTCCTGCGCGGTGCCCATCGGCCCCTTGATTCCGCGAAGGGGGTAGCGGGAGATGAGCTCCTGCAAACGCGTGAGGGCGATCATCATCTCATCGGCGGCGGACGCGAACCGTTTGCCGAGCGTCGTGGCTTGAGCTGCGACATTATGGCTACGCCCGGCCATGACCAGCGAAGAGTACTCGGCTGCTTTTTCTGCCAGGCGCGCCGCGACGGCAACGCCGTGGGCATGCACGTGCTGCAACGAACGGAGAATCTGCAACTGCTCGACGTTCTCGGTGAGATCGCGGCTCGTCAGACCCTTGTGAATGTGCTCGTGCCCGGCCAGAGCGTTGAACTCCTCGATGCGCGCCTTCACATCGTGCCGCGTGACGCGCTCACGGGCGGCGATCGAGGGCAGGTCCACCTGGCTGATCACGCGTTCATAATCGGCAATCGCGGCCGACGGAACGTCGATGCCCAGACTCGACTGAGCTTTGAGTACGGCGATCCACAGCTGGCGTTCGAGAACGATCTTGTGTTCCGGAGACCAGAGGTCCACGAGTTCTTCGCTTGCGTAGCGGGTGGCGAGGACATTCGGAATGGTCACAGGGATCGAGTTTACGTGGACAGTTCTACCGCCCCAGCACACCATGTCTCTAGTGGCGGACGCCACCGTTTTATTGGGCGGGCGCCACCACGTCGATTACTTCGAGCAGCATGCTCCGGGCCATCATCCTCGGTTCAGGATCGACCTCCCCCAGGGCGCCGACCACAGCTCCGTCGACTACCGCCACGAGTCTCCTCAGTTGCTGTTCGTGCACGATGCGCCCGGCTCGGCGCAGTACGTCGGTGAGCAGATCTTCGGTTTGCGCGCGCAACCGCAACTGCACTTCCCGCAACTGGGGATGTCGCGCTGAGGCGATAAATCGCTCGTACCGGGCAATGAGACGTTCGCGGCCCACATCGGCGTCGTCCTCGGGCCCGATCAGCAGGTCGACGATCAAATCGACGATCGAGTCCATTTCGTCGTCGGCAGTGATCGGTCCGTCGGCGACGGCGGCTGGTTCGTCGATCCTTCGACGCATGACCTCGAGCTCGCGGTTTCCGAGAACTTCGACGGCGCACGCGATCAGATCGTCGAGTGAGGCGAAGTAGTACGTAGTCGAGGCCAGCGGCAGGCCCGCCCTCCGCGCGACGGCCCGATGCCGCACACCGTCGAATCCGCACTCGATCAGTAGATCGGCCGCTGCGCAGGCCAAAGCATGTCGGCGGCGGACTCCCTTCGGAGTCGCCCCCGACACCTTGTGCGGCGACGATACTGCTGACATTTGAGTCATCGTGCCAGCCTGGGAGGTCCCGTCTGAGGGAAATGGGCCTTTCGACCGTATGGAATCGTGAAGCACATGCCGTACCGAACGATCGATCTCCGTTCCGACACCATCACTCGCCCCGATACGGCCATGCGCCAAGCCATGGCAGACGCTGAAGTGGGCGACGATGTCCTCGATCACGACCCGACGATGGCTCGCCTCGAAGAACGTGTCGCGTCCATGCTCGGCTACGCAGCCGCATTGTGGGTCCCGAGCGGTTCGATGGGCAACATCATCGCGTTGATGCTGCACTTACGACGCGGGGACGCGTTCCTGGCACCCGAACACGCTCACGTGCTCGGCTCGGAGTTGGGGACTGCGGCATGGTTGGCGCAGGGAATGCCGCATGCGCTACCCCACGACGGCGGTCCTGGCCGGCCGACACCCGCAACGGTGACGGCGTCGGCGGGCGGCCCAGGACCGTACTTCACGCTGAATACCACCCTGTTGTGCTTGGAGAACTCCCACAATTTCGCCGGCGGGGCAATCTTCGGTCCTGCGGAGTGGACCGCACTTCTGACTGCCGCGCGGAGCGCCGGCTTGCTGGTGCATCTCGACGGGGCCCGCGTCTGGAACGCAGCCGTCGCGCAGGGCGTCGAACTCCATGATCTGACCGCGGGCGCCGACACCGTGCAGGTGTGTCTGAGCAAGGGACTGGGCGCACCCGTCGGATCGGTGCTGGCCGCCGACGCCGATCGCATCGGTCAAGCACGCCGTATCCGCAAGATGCTCGGCGGCGGTATCAGGCAAGGCGGAATCCTTGCCGCTGCGGGATTGGTAGCTCTCGGCAACATCGACTCGCTTGCCGATGACCATGACAACGCTCGATTGTTGGCCACGGGCCTCCGCGAGCGAGGTTGGGACGTCATGGAACCGGAGACGAACATCGTGCTGGCGACCTCCGCGGACCCCACCGCGGCCGTCGCTCAGCTCGCGGGCGCTGGAATCGGCGCCGTCACTGTCGCCGGGAAAGTCAGATTCGTGACACACCGCGATGTGTCCGAGGCTGACATCCGCGAAGTCCTATCGCGCTTGCCCGCGTAGGAGGATCACCTGAACATCGGCGCCAAGCGCACCAGCGCCTCCCGTACATCCTCGGTCGTCCCCGCGAACGAGAACCGGACGGTGTGATGACCGTGGACGGTGTCGAAGTCCACGCCGGGGGCCAACGCCACACCCGTCGTCACCAGCACGTTCTCGCACCACGCCCGCGAATCCTGCGTCAGATGCCCGATGTCCGCGTACGCATAGAACGCCCCGTCCGCCGGAGCCAGATCGGTGATCCCGCCGGCAGCCAAACCGTCGAGCAGGAACGTGCGGTTGACGGCGTATCGGCGCACATGGCCGTCGAGTTCAGCCTGTGATTCGTCGGTGAACGCCGCAATCGCCGCTACCTGCGACATCGCGGGCGGGCAGACGGTCATGTTCGATGCGAGTCGCTCCACCGCCCGGCGCAGCGTTTCGGGGAGCAGCATCCAGCCCAATCGCCACCCCGTCATCGAGAAGTATTTCGACACCGACCCGCAAACTACCGATTCCCGCGACGTCTCCCACGCGCTCGAGGTACCGGCACCGCCGTAGGAGATGCCGTGGTAGATCTCGTCGGAGATCAACAGGGTGCCGCGCGCCTCGCACCAGCGTGCGATCGCGGCGAGTTCGTCAGCATCGATGATCGTGCCGGTGGGATTGGCAGGACTGGCGATGATCAGACCCTTGGGCGGTTCGGGCAGAGCCTCGAGCATCGCCACTGTCGGCTGAAATCGGGACTCGGCGGCGCAGTCCAATTCGACGACGCGGCACCCCAGCGCGGCGAGGGTGTTCCGGTAGGCGGGGTA
>JBBSSG010000017.1:0-31260 GCA_038242295.1 Mycobacteriales bacterium
CCATTCACGCTCTGGGTTTGTCCACTTTTTGGGCCGGTGGCTCGAGGCCCGTGGAGGGCTAGCAACCGGCCAATACGAGAACGCCTACTGCACAACCTGCAAGAAGGGTGATCCGTTGCATGGAAAGCACCCTAGCTGGAAACGCCCTATGCGTCCCTGAGATTCACCACGAACAGTGCTGCCCCGAACACCACCACAGTGAAGGCGATGAAGTAGATCAGGCTGCCGATCGGACCCCAATGGAAGTCGACTCCGCCGTCCGGACCAAGGAAGTGACTCGCGTTGAGCCACGGCAGGAACGGCTGAACTGCGCGGCCGAATGATCCGAACAGGCCGAACAGGTTCTCCACTACCAGCGGCCACAGCAATAGCAACGCGATGGCTCCCGCGGACTGCCTTATCAGCGCGCCAACTCCCACAGCGATGACGACCTGAAGAAACGCGAGAATCGCTGTTCCGTAGATAACGCGCCATGTGCCCTCGACGTCGAAGCTCAACAGCATGCCCGCATCGGACCCAGACAAAGCCTTGGCCAGGTAGAAAGCACCGAGCCCGAGCACGAAACTGAGAATGAAACCGAAGACGCCGATCAACAATGCCTTGGCCACGAGCACCGAACCACGGTTTGGAATAGCCTGGAACGTCGTCCGGATGACACCGAACCTGTATTCGCTGGTCACCGTCAGAGCGGCCAGGATCATCAGGACCATGACGCCGAAGCCGCCGACACCACTGCCGACTGCGTCGAAGACCGACGGAAAATATGGTTCGTACTCGGGCGTTTTGCCCTGCGCAACCTCATCGCTGTAGGCATTCAGTCCAAGTTTGGACGTGAATCCAACGATCGCAGCCAAGCCGAGACCGAGCACCACGATTGCGAACGTGCACCACCACGGCGACTTCGTCGAGGTGATCTTGATTCGTTCTGCTGCCAAGACACCCATCAGAGTGCACCACCCATCGCTTGCTGAACGTCCGGATCTTCGGTGCCGGCGCCGTGGTACTCCACGTCGTGTCCGGTGAGCTTCATGAACGCTTCTTCCAGTGAGCCTCTGTGCGAGGACAATTCATGCAAGACGATCCCCGCACGCCCGGCGATATCACCGATCGCATCCGTCGACGAATCTACGACGACAAGCGCCGGTTGGAGTTCGTCCTGGGCACTCGGCTCGCGCACCGTCAAGCCAGCCGAGGTCAATGCGCTTCGGAGCGTGTCGAGTTGGGGGCTACGGACCCGCACCGAGGCCTCGGACGCATGGTCGATGAATTCCTGCACCGGAGCATCGAAGATCAGCTTGCCCCGGCCGATGACCACTAGATTCTCTGCCGTCTGAGACATCTCGGAGAGCAAATGGCTCGACACCAGAACCGTCCGCCCCTCGGCAGCGAGACGCTGCATGAACTTACGGATCCAGACGATTCCCTCGGGATCGAGGCCGTTGACCGGCTCGTCGAACAGCAACACCTTGGGGTCCCCGAGCAATGCGCCCGCGAGACCGAGGCGCTGCGACATTCCCAGCGAAAATCCGCCGGCTTTCTTCTTGGCAACATCGCTGAGTCCGACGAGTCGAAGCACCTCGTCGACGCGCGACTTGGGGATGCCGTTGGACGCGGCCATCCACTCGAGATGCGCCTGCGCAGATCGATTGGGGTGTACCCATTTTGCGTCGAGTAGCGCGCCCACGGTACGCAGCGGCTGTTTGATCTTGCTGTAAGGCTTACCCTCGATCAGAGCCGCACCACTGTTGGGACGATCCAATCCGAGAATCATGCGCATGGTCGTCGACTTACCGGACCCATTGGGCCCGAGAAAGCCTGTCACTATGCCCGGTTTCACCGTGAAGGTGAGGTCATCGACCGCCTTCACCGCACCGAACTGCTTAGTCAGTCCCTTTACTTCGATCATGGCTGCCACTGTCCATGATCACGCGGTGCCAGCACATCAACCTGTGGTCGCGATCCGAGTCATCCTTTTGGATGACCCTCCGAGATAGTGCCTACCCCGGGGTTATTCGCCAGATACGTCCCACGGCGTCACTACATCGGCGAACTCGCTTGTGCCCAGAATCTCTTGGGTATCCGCCCTGCCCGGCGCGCCTCGTAACCGGCGAGCACTGCAGACCGCATCGCCGACGCCATCAATGTCGGATTTTTTGCACGGGTCACAGCGGTTGCGAGCAGGACTGCATCGCAACCCAGTTCCATTGCGAGAGCTGCATCGCTCGCGGTTCCGATACCTGCGTCGAGAATGACAGGAACCGTCGCGGCGTCGACGATCATTTCGATGTTGTGCGGGTTCGAAATGCCCAGGCCGGTCCCGATCGGTGAACCGAGCGGCATGACGGCTACGCAGCCGATGTCTTCGAGTCTTTTGGCCAGGACCGGATCGTCGGTGGTGTACGGCAATACGTTGAAGCCGTCGTCGACCAATTGTTCGGCAGCGGAGACCAATTCGATGGCGTCGGGCAGGAGTGTGCGCTCGTCGGCAATCACTTCGAGCTTGACCCAGTCGGTGTCGAGCGCTTCGCGTCCGAGTTGGGCTGTCAGCACTGCTTCGGCGGCGCCGCGGCATCCGGCGGTGTTGGGCAGCGGCGCGATGCCGAGCTTTCGGAGCAGGTCGAGCACCCCCGTTCCGCCTGCAGCGTCGACCCGGCGCATCGCGACGGTCGTCAGCTCGGTGCCCGACGCGATAAGCGCCTCTTCGAGCACTGCGAGACTCGTTGCTCCCCCGGTGCCCATGATGAGGCGGGAGCCGAAGGTTCTATCTGCAATCCTCAGTGGATCAGCCACGGCGGGCGTGGAGCCTGCGGAATGCCCATGATCATCCACCCTGCACCGCCGTGAGAACCTCGACGTTCCAGCCCTTTTCGATGGTCGTCGATTCCCAGCGGCTCTTCGGTAGCACTACGCCGTCCACTGCCACCGCGATACCTTTCTCGGGCAATGACAGATGGGAGAGGAGCTGCCTCATCGATACAGCTTCGGTGAGGTAGTGGTCCTCTCCGTTGACACTAATTCCGATCTGACTCATTGTTTCCTACCAATCTCGAATCGGGCTGGATCAGCAGCCTTGGCTTCCGGGAGTGTCTCGCCGGCGAGAATCGCCGACACAGCGTCTGCGGTAATAGGTGTCAGCAGAATTCCATTGCGCCCGTGTCCGGATGCCACGATTACGCGTTCGGAGATTCTGCCGATGACGGGAAGGCCATCGGGACTCATTGGACGTAGGCCTGCGGCGGTCTCGTGTAGTTCGTATTCACCGATGCTCGGCATGAGCTGTTCGGCGTCAGCGATCAGATTTCGCACTCCGGCGACGGTCACCTGCGTGTCCTGGCCGGACTCGTATTGCGTAGCGCCGAGAACAAGGCCGTCGCCCCGCGGCACCAGGTAGATGGAACGGCCGTGAACGCTGCCGCGGATGGTGCGTGTGGGTGGCGGCGTTGCACTGGGGCGGCGACGCAACCGCAGGATCTCGCCCTTGACTGCGTGAACGGGCATGTCTGTGAGCAGCGATGCAGTCTGCGCCCCAGCGGCGACCACCACCTGCTCGGCATCGAGAGCTTCGAGGTCGGTGACTGTCTCGGCAACGAAACGGACGTGCGGAGCCGCAGCGCGCAACGCATCCACGAGCCGACGATTGTCGACGGCGAGTTCGGTCGGTGCCAAAAGTCCGAGGCGGATGTTCTGCGCCAGCGACGGTTCGAGCTCGCGCACCTGAGCGCGGCTCAGAATCTCCAGCTCGTGTCCTTGCTCCCCCACGCATTCTGCGATGGTCCGCAGGTCGGCGGCATCGGCGGCATCCAACGCGACTGTGAGAGAGCCTAAGGCCGAGAAGACGTCGACCTCGAGCATGCGGGCGAATTCCGGCCACCGCTCCAACGAACTCGCACCGAGCGCGAGAAGTTGCTCTTCGCCCGGCCAGCCCTCCGACAGGGGGGCGAGCATTCCGCCGGCGACCCACGAGGCACCCGAGGCGACGGCCGGGTCGTACAGCGTCACCGACCAGCCTTCCCGCGAGGCGCGGGCGGCAACTGCGAGACCTATGACGCCGCCACCGACAACAGCTAGGGTCCGGCCCATTCGAAAACCACCCCTCACTCCCTGCGCCGGCATGATCCGGGTCAGGTATTGACGGTAAGGACAGGCGCATCCACTCTCAGCCCTACGAACCTCAGGACTCCCGCGTATCTATGTACACAGAACAGACTACCGTTTGCAGTGTGCATCCCACTCAGAGCTTCCGTAACTCCGCGGCGCGCGAGCGTTTGACGTCTGCTCGCCTGTACCTGTGCACCGACGCTCGGCGCGAGCTCGGTGACCTCGCTCAGTTCGCCGAGGCGGCCCTATCCGGCGGCGTCGACATCATCCAGCTCCGAGACAAGAACTCCGCAGGTGCGCGCGAGTTCGGACCACTCGAAGCCAAAGAAGAACTGGCTGCGCTGGCCGTCCTATCCGCAGCGACGCGCCGTCATGGGGCGCTGCTAGCCGTCAACGACCGGGCCGACCTGGCACTGGCGTCGAATGCTGATGTATTACATCTCGGCCAGGGTGACCTGCCGGTTCACTACGCTCGTCACATTCTCGGGCCGGATGTAGTCATCGGCAGGTCGACTCAGAACCGTGCCCAGGCCAGCCTGGCTGCAATCGAAGACGGCGTCGACTATTTCGCTACCGGTCCGGTGTGGGCAACTCCGACCAAGCCCAATCGCAAGGCAGCCGGGCTCGACGTTCTGCGCAGCACCGCCGAGTCGGCGCCGTCCAGGCCATGGTTTGCCATCGGCGGAATCGATGCGAACAACCTCGACGAGGTTCTTGCCACAGGTGCCGACCGCATCGTCGTCGTCCGCGCCATCACGCAAGCGCGGGACCCACAATCAGCAGCGCAGGCGCTCGCTCACCGGCTGCGCCAGCCCTGAGCGCTGCATCTAGCTACAAAATGGGAGCCAGCTACTCGCTGAGCCAGGCGAGCACGGTCGACGGCGTGAGTACTTGAACTCCCGCCGGCAGCCGCTGCTGTAGCCCGCGGTCTGCGGTCACGAGTGCGGTGAGTGTGCTCCCCTGGTACGCCCGACGCGCAAGTTCGTCGTCACCGCTGCCCGACGCGTGGATCAGGGGAACCCGAGCGTCCTCGAACTGGGCCGCGCGGGCGGCGCCTTCCAATACAGCTTCGATCCGAGTCAGCCAGCCGAAGCCGCCGCCCGGCAATTCGACGGTCCGCGGAAGTATCCCGGCAAGCGAGGTCAGCAGCTCACCGGTGGCGCCGCTGCGGTCCCGCCACCAGCCGTTGGGTCTCGACCCTAGAACGTTGGCGGTGTCCAGCAGCACCCGCAGCGGTGTGGTTCGGAGCGAGGGCCAACTAGCGGCGAACCCCGGATGGAGTGGCAACTCGTCGACGAGGCTTTCGGGAACCCACCTCAGTTCGGTGCTCTCACCGTTGGGGATGGTCGCGAGCTGCGTGTCGGCGTCAGCGATGACAGTTGTGTACGACCAGCCACTCTCGACCGTCGCGGTAACCAATTCGCCGCGCACGTGCAGACGTTGGGAACCGATTCCGGCTTCCTCGTCAGCCTCTCGGACTGCGGCGTGGATCGAACTCTCGTGACTGTCCTTGGCACCGCCGGGGAGCGCCCACGTACCGCCCTGATGACTCCAGAGGGCTCGATGCTGGAGCAATACTGTCGGCTCGCCGGCTCCCGATGGGGCGCGAAGGAGAAGACCCGCAGCACCATGCTTGCCCCAGTGGCGCGTGCCGTTCTTTCCGACCGCCCACCCGTCACCGTCGCCGCGCATAAGACACACCTTAGGTGAAGCGTCGGACACGTGTTCGGAGTCCGCGTACGAATACACGTCGGTACTTATATGCTCGGTGCTGTGACTGTGCTTGGCACGACACCTTCTGCTGCCGTGCCCCCCACGACGGCAGCTTCGGCCTCGGAAAGTGACTCCCGCCGCGAACGGCGCCGGCTTGCGCGTTCTACACCTTTGCGGATGATCGCTCTCGGCGTGCTGCTGGTCCTCGTGTCTATCCTCACCGGAGTCGTCGCGTCGGTGACGGTATCGAATCGTGCCGACACCCTCGACAAACTTCTGGTGCGAACCGAGCCACTCGCCAATTCCGCTCAGAATCTCTACGGTGCTTTGTCGGTGGCTGACGCAGCAGCTTCGACAGCGTTCATTTCCGGAGGATTGGAACCGCAAGAAGTTCGCGACCGCTACGCCCAGGCCATCGGAGATGCCGGCACTGAGCTGATCCGTGCCTCCGCGGGCCTAGTGGAGTCCGAGGATGAGGCGCGCGCCATGATCACCGAGATCAGCGCCGCATTGCCTGTGTACACGGGTCTGGTCGAGACTGCACGAGCAAACAATCGTCGCGGTGACCCCGTTGGATCGTCGTACCTCGGCGAAGCATCCACGCTGATGCAGACGTCACTGCTTCCTCGCGCAGAGCATCTTTATATCGAACAATCCGCACGAGTGGCGGCCGACCAGGAGCGCTATACGCAGCCGCCACTGGTCGCGATCTTTCTCGTCATCGTTTGTCTGGCGCTTCTCGTACTCGCGCAGCTGTATCTGGCCCGGCGCACCCGTCGAATCCTGAACTTTGGTTTTCTCTTCGCCACGCTGGCAGTAGGCCTTCTGCTCCTGTGGATGCTGATCGCAGGTCTCATTTCAGCGACATCCACCAATCGTGCACTCGACCGGGGCGTCACACCGTTGCAGAACCTGACGACGGGTTTCATACTCGCCCAGCAAGCTCGCTCCGATGAGACTTTGAACTTGGTTCGCCGCGGCAGCACCCGCGACTACGAGGTCGAGTTCGACGAAAACACAACCAAATTGATGGAGCTGTTTCAAGGCGACGACGCAATGACCGAATCCCTCGCGAGGTGGCAGAGTGCCCACGACCGAGTCGACGCCGCGTTGGCAATCGGCGATTTCACCTCTGCCGTCAATATCGCTACCCGGAGCGGCGGTCAGGATTCGACGGTTCAATTCAGAACTCTCGACGGTATGTTGATCGACGGTATCGACGAGGCCCGTGCCGAACTGCGCGGCAACATTCAGCGTGCCAAAGCCGCACTGACGGGATTGTCCTCAGGCACGGTCGTTCTCACGACCTTGGCGGCCGCAGCGGTCATACTCGGTCTTATCCCTAGGTTGCGTGAGTACCTGTGAATCGACTCGTCGTTATCTTCGTCCTCCTACTCGTCGGAGTCTTGACGAGTAGTTGCGTCACGGCTGAGCCGGTCCCACCTCAACCTGACCTCAGCTACACCGAACCGCCGCTGCCGGACGGAGCGGGCCCCGCGACGAACGCCCCGGGGCTCGGCAATCCCGAGCCGGAGTGCAGCCGCCCGACGGCTAGTCTTCGTCCGACACCCGCCGGCATGGCGGCCGAGAACGCCCCACCGACGCCTACCGTCGATGCCATCCGTGAACGCGGACGTCTCATCGTCGGTCTGGACACCGGAAGCAATCTGTTCAGTTTTCTGGACCCGATGACCGGCAAGCTGGTCGGCTTCGACGTCGACATTGCCCGCGAGATCTCGCGTGATCTGTTCGGTGACCCCGACCGTGTCGACTTTCGTATTCTGACCTCGGCCGAACGCATTGCAGCGCTTCAGAATTCGACCGTCGACATCATCGTCAAAACCATGACGATCACCTGCGCCCGCAAAGAAGAAGTCTCGTTCTCGACGGTGTACTTCCAGGCGCAACATCGTGTGTTGGCGGTGCGAGGGTCGGGCATCTACGGTGTCGGCGATCTGGCCACCAAGCGAGTGTGCGCCGTCGATGGCACGACGTCGCTGCGAAGGCTGCAGAAGCTCGTGCCCACTGCGCAGATCGTGACGGCCTCAATGTGGTCGGATTGCCTGGTGGTGCTTCAGCAACGCCAGGTCGACGCCATCAGCACCGACGACGCAATTCTCGCTGGTCTTGCCGCACAGGACCCGTACCTCGAACTCGTCGGAAATAGCCTGAGCCCAGAGCCCTACGGCGTCGGGATCAAGAAGGGAAGTGACGATTTGGTCAAGTTCGTCAACGGAACGCTCGAACGAATACGCCGCGACGGCACCTGGAATCACCTCTACGGCCGCTGGCTCACCGTGATGGGCAGCTCCCCCGGGCCTCCTCCCCCGCAGTACGTGGACTGACGGCGATGCACTCATGAGCTACCGCGACCCGCAGACACCCACCGGTCCGTCCCAGCGCCCCTCTGCCGCCGAACGCGAATACGACAACGAAAACGATCCCGAACGCACCCAGGCCGCCGAACGCGAATACGATCCTGAACGCACTCAGGCCGCCGAACGCGAATACGGTCCCGAACGCACCCAGGGCTCCGAACGTACCCAGGCCGTTCTTGCACCTCCTTCCCACTCGTCGCGCTCGTCGCGCACGTCGGGCCGAGTCCGGTCGAATCGTTCGCAGCGCACCGCCATCAGGCGGCGTCTCGGCTCGGGGCTCGTCGAGGTACCCCGCGTCGATCCAGTCGATCCTGCAATGGCGGTCATGGCCGATCCCACGGTGCCGCCGAACAGACGCTTCTGCTGGAAATGCAACGCTCCGGTTGCAAGACCCTCCGAGGGAAAACCGGCTATACCGGCCGGGACGTGCCCGCATTGCGGGTCACACTTCGATTTCACGCCTCTTCTCGAACGCGGCGATCTGGTCGTAGGTCAGTACGAGGTGCAGGGATGCATCGCGCACGGCGGGCTGGGTTGGGTCTATCTTGCGATCGACCGAAACGTCAGCGACCGCTGGGTAGTGCTCAAAGGATTGCTGCACTTCGGCGACGACGAAGCGCGTGCCGTCGCGGTTGCGGAGCGTCAGTTCCTCGCCGAGGTGGCACATCCGGGTATCGTCAAAATCTTCAATTTCGTCGAACAAGAGCGTGACGACGGCACTACCATCGGCTTCATCGTCATGGAGTACGTCGGCGGTCGGTCCTTACGCGACATTCTTTCTTCACGTGAGGACCACAGCCGACTTCCGGTCGAGCAAGCCATCGCCTACATCCTGGAAGTTATGCCGGCGCTGGCTTATCTGCATTCGATCGGACTGGTCTACAACGACCTCAAGCCCGAAAACATCATGGTGACCGACGATCAGATCAAACTCATCGACATGGGCGCGGTGGCGGGTATCGAGGACTACGGGTACCTCTACGGCACGGCTGGATATCAGGCACCCGAGATCATCTCGACCGGCCCGACCATTGCATCCGATATCTACACCGTGGGGCGCACATTGGCCGTCCTCACTCTCGCCATGCCGTCGACGAACGGCAGATACGACCTCGGTATTCCGTCTCCGGAGGATCACGAGGTTCTTCGTGAGTATCCAGCCTTTCATCGTCTACTGATGCGCGCCACCAACCCCGATCCAACCCGACGCTTTCATAGCGCGGGGGTGCTCGCGAACCAGGCGACCGGAGTGCTGCGTGAGATCCTCTCGCTTCAAAGCGGTGCCGAACGGCCGGGTCTGTCTACCGCCTTCAGCCCGCCTCGCACTACGTTCGGTACCGAGAAGTCCGTCGGACGAACAGATACCTACGTCGACGGCGAGGCGCGTCAGGACACCATCACGGCTCGCGAAGTGGTTGCAGCACTTCCTGTCCCGCTCGTCGACCCGACTGATCCGGCCGCACCCCTGCTCGCCGCGGCTGTACACAGCGAGCCTCACCAAACGCTTGACTCGCTTGCTCATGCGCGGCGCAACGGCATCGAACGCTTCGCCGACGGAGCATCCGGCGGCCTGGAGATCACGCTCGCGGAAGTGAAAGCGCATATCGATCTGGGCGACACCGGCACTGCAGAATCAGTACTGAAGCAGGTGCGAACCAACGGCCACGACCCGTGGCGAGTCGAGTGGTACGCGGGACTGCTCGGTCTACTCCGCGGCGAGTTCATAGATGCATCACTGCATTTCGAGAACGTTCTCGACGCAATGCCGGGCGAACTAGCACCCAAGATCGCCCTGGCCGCCAGCGCAGAACTGATCATGGAGGGAACCGAAAAGCTGGACACCGACGAACGCGAGAAGTGGCGGGCCTGCGCCGAGTCGTATTACCGTGCGGTCTGGCGCGCCAACCGAGCCGTCGTCAGCTCGGCATTCGGATTAGCCCGGCAAATGATGTATCGAGGCGACCCCGAGGCCGCGGTGTCTGTATTGGATCAAGTTCCGATCAGCTCTCGGCACTATGCAGTGGCGCGGATGACGAGCGTGCTGACGCTGATGATGGACCGACCGTCGAAAGAGCTCACAGAAGCCAACTTTCGTGAGGCTGCGCGTCGGGTCACGATGTTGCCGCGAGGGGAGAGTCGAGCCTTGCAAATGCGCACGCTCGTACTGGCAATGGCAGTGGACTGGGTGCGCTCCGGCCACGCGGCAGAAACCGCACGAGAACCCATCCTCGGGGCACCGTTCACCGAGACCGGCCTTCGCACAGGCACTGAGGCTGGGCTGCGCGCGCTCGCGCGCAGTGCCACCGATCGCGCCCACCGGTTCAACCTCGTGGACCTCGCGAACGCGATCAGACCCCAGTCATTGTTCTGACCAGCTTGTCCGTTGCTCTCGCGATCGCGAGTTCCTCGTTGGTCGGCACCACGAGAACCGTCACCTTCGAGTCATCAGTCGAGATGACGCGTGCGACCTTGCTGCGCAGTGTATTGAGCTCGGGATCGATCGAGATGCCGTAGCCCTCCAGATTCGAGAGTGCCGCCGCACGGACCATTGCCGCGTTCTCACCGACACCGGCGGTGAACGTGATGGCATCGAGTCGACCGAGCCCGAGCATGTACGCGCCGATGTATTTGCGCAGGCGGTGGATGTAGACATCGAAGGCGAGAGCTGCCTCCTCGTCGCCGGCGTCGATCTGCTGCTGGAGTGCCCGAAAGTCGTTGACTCCGGCGAGCCCCTTCAGCCCGGATCGGCGGTTGAGAAGCTCGTCGATGGCGTCGACATCCATATCGGCACTGCGCCGAAGGTGCATGATGATGCCGGGATCGATGTCGCCGCTCCGCGTTCCCATCACCAGTCCTTCGAGGGGCGTGAGCCCCATCGACGTGTCGATGGGCTTACCGTCTCTGATCGCGGACGCCGACGCCCCATTGCCGAGGTGCAGCACTATCTGATTCAGGTCGTCCCGGCCCAGGAACTCTGCCACTTGCTTCGACACGTATTCGTGCGAGGTGCCATGAAAACCGTAGCGCCGAATACCGTGGGCTTTGGCGACCTCGCGGTCGATCGCATAGGTGGCCGCCTCCGCCGGGAGGCCGTGAAAGAACGCGGTATCGAACACGGCTACGTGCGGTATGTCGGGCAGCTGCGCGCGGGCTACCTCGATTCCCAGAACATTCGGCGGATTGTGCAGTGGCGCGAGACTACTGAGATTCGAAATCTGTTGCAGGACAGCATCAGTGATCAGCGTGGGCTCATAAAATACTTCGCCCCCGTGCACGACGCGATGCCCGACAGCAGTCACATCGGAGCCGAGTTCGATGCCGGCGTCGGCGAGCATCTCGAACGCGACGGCGAGGCCGACACCGTGATCGGCGATCTCGAGCCGTCGTTCCGATTCCTGCCCGTGATGGTCCAGTGCTACGCGGCCTTCGGGCTCCCCGATCTGCTCGACGATCCCGGACACCACAGATTCGGTGCCTGCGGGGTCGACCAGCTCGAACTTGACCGACGACGAGCCGGAATTGATGACGAGAACACTCATTGGCCTGCCCCTAGTGCTGCAAGCCCCTGAGCTTGGATAGCGGTGATTGCCACAGTATTGACGATGTCCTCGACGAGAGCGCCGCGAGAGAGGTCGTTGACCGGTTTGCGCAGCCCCTGCAGCACCGGCCCGATCGCGACAGCGCCCGCGCTTCGCTGCACTGCCTTGTACGTGTTGTTGCCGGTATTGAGGTCCGGGAAAATGAAGACGGTAGCGCGCCCCGCCACCGCAGAGTCCGGAAGTTTCGACTTCGCCACCGAGGGTTCGATCGCCGCGTCGTACTGGATGGGACCGTCTACCAGCAGTTCCGGGCTTCGTTCCCGCACCAGCCGAGTGGCCTCACGCACCTTGTCGACGTCGGCCCCGCTACCGGAGTCTCCAGTCGAGTAGGACAGCATCGCCACTCGCGGCTCGATGCCGAACTGCTCCGCCGTTTGCGCCGACGAGATTGCGATATCGGCCAACTGCTCGGCGGTCGGATCGGGGACGATTGCGCAATCACCATAGGCGAGAACACGATCGGACAAACACATCAGGAAAATGCTGGACACGGTGTTCACCCCGTCGGCAGTTTTGATGATCTCGAACGAGGGCCGAATGGTATGGGCCGTGGTGTGCGCTGCACCCGAAACCATGCCGTCGGCGATACCCTTGTGCACCATCATGGTTCCGAAGTAGGAGATGTCGGCCATGACCTCCCGCGCGCGCTCGATTTTCATTCCCTTGTGTTTACGAAGTTCGGTGTAGTCGGCCGCGAACTCCTCCGCATAATCGGAAACTTTCGGATCCAATACCTGCGCGTCGCTCAAGTCGACGCCCAGTTCGGCGGCACGACGGCGGATCGGGCCCTCTTCACCGAGGATGGTCAACTGGACAACCTGCCGTTGCAGCAAGCGGCCCGCTGCACGCAAAATTCGGTCGTCGCCACCTTCGGGGAGAACAACATGTTTGCGATCTGCACGTGCCCGGTGGATGAGCTGATACTCGAACATCTGCGGCGTCGTGATCGAGGGAATCCGCAGTTCCAGTCGATCCAGCAGGGCGCGGGAATCGACGCGCTGTTCCATCAGGCTCAGGGCAGTATCGACCTTGCGCTGCGAACCCACCGCAACGCGGCCACGTGCATGGGCCGCCGCTGACGCAGTGTCGAACGTGCCGAGTGCAGTCGTCAAAATCGGCAGCCTGGGCCCGAGCCCCGCCATGAGACGGGCGATGGCTGGGTGCGGCTCCATGCCCCCGTTCATGATGATGCCCGCAAGTGACGGAAAGCCCTCCGCCTCATGCGCATTGACCATCGCGAGCAGAACATCGGAGCGGTCTCCCGGGGCGATGACCACCACCCCCTCGGACACTCTCTCCAGAATGTGCTCGGCCGTCATGCCGCCGACCATCACGCGCAGCGCCTCCCGCTGCATCAGCTCGGGGTCGCCGCTGTAGAGCTCGCCATCGACAGCAACGAGCAATTCGGCCATCGTCGGAGCGATGAGAAGCGGGACCTCCGGCAGGCTCCAGGCAGGCACGCCGAGCGGTTCGAGCGCCGCGGCGATCTCGTCGAGCTTGTCGGGGTCGCATCGGTTGGCCACAATGGCGGCCAAATGTGCATGGTGGCTTCGCAGTTCCGCCCGACACAGTTGTCCGAGTTGAACGATCTCCTCCACGGAACGACCGGCTCCGCGTAGCGACAACAGCACCGGTGCACCGAGATTCACGGCGATGCGCGCATTGAATCCGAGCTCGCTCGGGCTACCGACATCGGTGTAGTCGCTCCCGACAATCACCACGGCATCGCACTGCTCGGCCATCTCGTGGAAGCGCGCGACGATCTCGCCGAGTGCAGCGTCCTGATCGGCGTGAACTGCGTCGTACGTCACGCCCAGGCACTGCTCGTAAGACAAGTCTGCAGTGGTGTGGTCGATGAGGAGTTCGAGGATGTAGTCGGTCTCGGTCGTCGAACGCGCGATCGGTCTGAACACACCGACCCGCGCCGCTGATGCGCACAACATGTGCAGCACCCCCAGTGCGATGGTCGATTTCCCGGTATCGCCCTCGGGCGAGGCAATGTAGATGCTGGATGCAGGCTCGGCCATGAAGGCCAGCGTAGCGGTTCGTATGTTGACAGATGATCACCCGAGGTTGTCATATCTGTCATGACCGAATCACCGTTCCCCGACTTCCGCTGGGGTAGCGACACCAGCATCATCCGCAAGCCGGCGATTGCATTCGCGGCGACGAGACCCGGATCCTGGATGATCCGAAACCTCGCCGGCGTCGACCGCAGGCTGCTCCAGCGAAGCAACGGGCGGTTCACGATCCTCGGCCCCATCGCCGCGCCCGTCGTGCTGCTGACGACAACGGGACGTAAATCCGGAGTATTGCGGACCTCGCCGCTGCTGTACTACCGCGAGGGCGACAAGCTCTTCGTCGTCGGAAGCAATTTCGGCCAAGCACACCACCCGGCGTGGACGTCGAACCTGTTGGCTGAGCCGCGCGCCACCGTCGCAATCGGCGGCAAGATGGTTGCAGTGACGGCAAATCCCGTCGTCGGCGCCGAGAAGGCGCGCCTCTACGCCGCATTCACGGACATGATCAGCGTGTACGGCCAATACAAAACTCGCACCGACCGGGATATGAGAATGTTCGCTCTGAGTGCGGACGCCGTCTGACATCGCCGCGGCCCACCCCACCATTCCGCGGCCGACCCCACCACTCCGCATGAATGGCGCATTCAACACCGCTAGCCGTTGCAATGGCCCATTCATGCGGAACCGGGCGCCGCATCAATGGCGCATTCAAGACGTCTAGCCGTTGCGATGGCCCATTCATGCGGAACGGGGGTGGGCACGCCGGGGAGCGCAGCAATCTAGCCGAGCGCCCGCAACCTCGGTGCCAGATCGCGCTCGAACAGTTCGAGGAATCGTTTCTGGTCATGCCCCGGTGCGTGGAACACGAGGTGGTTGAGGCCGGCGTCGGTGTATTGCTTGACGAGTTCGACGGCCTCGTCCGGGTCGGATGCGACGATCCACCGTTTGGCAACCTGCTCGATCGGCAACTCGTCGGCGGCCTTTTCCATCTCGATGGGGTCCTCGATGGAGTGCTTCTGCTCGGGCGTCAGCGACAGCGGTGCCCAGAACCGGCAATTCTCCAACGCGAGGTCCGGGTCGGTGTCGTAGGAAATTTTGATCTCGATCATCTTGTCGATTTCACCGGCGTCACGTTCGGCTTTGCCTGCGCCTTCCTCGACTGCGGGAAGTAGCTTGTCGGTGTAGAGCTCCATACCTTTGCCGGAGGTACAGATGAACCCGTCACCTGCGCGTCCTGCGTACCGGGCCACGACGGGTCCGCCGGCTGCGATGTAGACGGGAATCCCGCCTTCGGGTACGTCGTAGATCGATGCACCCTTGGTGGTGTAGTACTCACCTTCGAAGTCGACGCGGTCGCCGAGCCAGAGTTCGCGCATCAGCCGCACCGACTCACGCAACCGCGCGAACCGCTCCTTGAATTCGGGCCATTCGCCGTTGAATCCGGTGGCGATCTCGTTGAGTGCCTCACCGGTGCCGACGCCAAGCATGATGCGTCCTGGGTACAGGCATCCCATCGTCGCGAACGCCTGCGCGATTACCGCGGGGTTGTAGCGAAAGGTCGGCGTCAATACCGAGGTACCGAGCTGAATCGTCTTGGTGCGTTCGCCGACGGCCGTTATCCACGCCAACGAGAAGGGGGCGTGCCCGCCTTCGTGACGCCACGGCTGGAAGTGATCGCTGACGGTCGCCGAGTCCATTCCGTGCTGTTCGGCGAGAACCCCGAGTTCGACGAGATCTCGTGGTCCGAACTGTTCCGCCGACGCCTTGTAACCGAGCTTCAAAGCCTGTGTCACGCGCTGCTCCCTTGTTGAATGTTGCTTCTACTTCGATTGTGCCTGCTGCGCGCCCGAAGCGGACACATGAACCGAGCTACTCGACGCCGAGCAGTGTGATCACAGCCGTGAGCAGAGCAATACCGATGATGCCGACGGCGAAAACCCACAGTTCCGCCGATGCGGGCATGGACGCGCCTGTTTCGAGTGCTCGGCGTACCTGCAGCCAGCGCCGCAGCCCTATCGTTGCGGCGGCAGCGGCCGTAAGAATCAAGGTCAGGCCCAGGGTGACTCGAACCCAGCTGGTAGAGAAGTCAGGAACCAGGTGGACCACCGCAACGCCGCCTGCCAGGAGCCCGAGCGCCGTGCGCATCCAGGCGAGGAAAGTTCGCTCGCTCGCCAGAGTGAAGCGTTCGTCCGGGCGGTCGGGTTGCTCAGTCATACGCTCATGATCCCTTGTCGAGGGTCCTAGCGTCAGAGGTTGACTTGGCGAGGACGCCCGGCGTTCGTATCAACGTCAGCTTGTATCTCGCACGCACGACGAAACCCATCGAGAGATACAGCCGAACTGCCCCGACGTTCGTCCTTGCGGCGCCCAGGAATGGAAGCTCGCCTCGTTGCTTTATGCCGTGGCCGACGGCTCGGATCAGATCGCTCGCCAGTCCCCTGCCTCTGTGAGCTGGGTCGGTGCACACTGCACTGATTTCTGTCCACCCCGGCGGATGCATGCGCTCACCGGCCATAGCGACGAGAGCCCCGCCTTCGCGGATTCCGAGGTAGGTACCCAGCTCGACGGTGCGGGGCATGAACGGTCCCGGTTGCGTGCGGGCGACGAGATCGAGCATCTCGGGGACGTCTTTTTTGCCGAGGCGGACGGCGTTGGGCAAAGATCGCGTGTGCAGAGCGCTACCGTCGAATTGGAGCAGTCCCAACCGCTCGACGACCTCCCAGCCTGACGGAAAGACGTGGCCTCCGCCGCGGAGCCCGACGATCTCTCCGGGGCCGAAGAGCGTTGTGATATCGGCCCAGTCCTGATCCTGCAACCGATCGGGGTGCGTCAGGAACGGCGCTACCTCGGGTTCGAACCGTGCGACATTGCCGAGCTTGCGGGCGAAGCGAGAATGCTCGCCCGACAACGAACCCGCGATCGGGTGGTCCAGCGGATGCACAGTGTTCTCCACGCGGTGTGCGCTCAAATGCCCTTGCCCTTCTACTCGCCGATGATCACGAGTATGCAGCCTCGGATCGCGCAGTGAACACTGATGGTCGTCCTAGCCGTTGTCAGTTTCAGAAGTGGGCTTCACGTTCTCCTGGGGTTCTATATCCGATTGCAGTCGTCTTCTGACATTCTGAGTGCAGAAGTGGACTGCACAATCGGTCACCCAGGTTCGGGTGTTCGGAGGCTGCGATGGATGCTGACAGGTTCGACGTGGTCGAGGCCGGTGTCTTGACTGCGTCTGTGGAGCGGTGGGAGCAGGCACGAGCGCGGTTTGCAGTGCTCAGCAAGCTGATGAACGAGCGTTCGATCGGCACCGCGGTAGCCGAGGATGCAGCGCAGCAGTTGGGGGTGTCGCAGCGCCAGGTGTGCGTACTGCTGAGCAGACTCCGCAATGGGGGAGGGGCGGTCACTGATCTGTTGGTCCCTTCTCCTGCGGGTGGGCGCGGGGACTCCCGCGTGCGTGCCGAGGTGGAGGAAGTGATCGCAGAGCACATCAACCGTGATTTTCTGGCCCGCCAGAAGCTCAGTGCCGCTGCGCTACATCGTCGTATCGCGCTGGCCTGCCACCGTGCTGGACTGCCGATCCCGGCCCGCCAGACTGATATGCACCCACGTTGTAGGTGTTTGACCTCGCTGTCGCGCATGCCGGAGAGATAGATGATGACGATGTAGCAGGCGATGTAAAGCATCCGGTAGAGCTCTTCGACTTCTGCGTATCGGATCCGTCCCCGCCATGGTTGTCCGTCCAGCAGCACATCGATCGGTGCCCAGAGGTAGGTGTCGTCGTCGACCCCGAGTTCGTTGACGGCTTCGTTGATGACCGCACCGGCCGGGCGGGTTGGTTGCACCGAGGTCCGGGCCACGTGGGCCTCGCGGCGCAGATGGCTGAGGTTCACTGTTCCCTGATATCCCGGTAGCGCACGCCTTTCACGTCGATACCGCGCTATGACCCGAGAGACCGCCGCGACCCGGGCAGGTGTGTCTACATGCGATCCCCGGCGATGTCCCGGTGGTGTGAGGGGTTTTTGCAGTGAGTTCCACTCCGCGCCGGCGCGGAGTATGTCGGGTGCGAAATCGTCGACCCACCGCATGGCCCACACCAGACACGGTGCGTGCACCTGCTCGGGTATGCGAGCGGTCTCGTTCTCGCGCCCGTACGCCGTGATTCTCGGCCGTGTGCCGAACGCGGCTGCCGGGTCGAAGGTCAATGGATCATCGAGGTGTGCTCGGCACAGCCACAGCAGCCGAAGGGCCCGCGGCAGGTGAGCCTTGCTCCCCTCGGTGAGGCGAAGCCCGTCGACATGACGTTGAAAGGCTATGACGTCGTCGTGTGTTGTCGCAGACACCGAACCAAGGCCACGGTCGTCGATCCACCGCAGGACCCCACACAACTGAAAGGCCAGGTTGTTGACCGTGTCGATCGACCTGATGTTCTCGCACCCTGGCGGACGGTCAGCGCTGAGCAATGCGTACGCCACCTGCTTTGCTGTCGTACGGAACCTTTCTGGAACGTGTGTGAAGTCGATCGACACCTGCTTTCGGTGTTGTTGACGCTGTGCGGGTGCCAAGGGCCACACCATGTCCGAGAAGCGCGCTGTGTCCTCGAGTACCGCATCCGGTCTCAGCGTCCTTTCCGCGAGTACCAGCGTCGAGGCCGGAATTCGCGGCGGAGCAGGGCGGGCTTCTGGTGCGTTCACGCGAGCTCCCTCAATCCGTCGAGCAGATCGGTGGGCACGTTGACCAGCTTCTCCGCACGCCCACGTTCCTGTTGCGCAACAGTGAATTTGGGAAGAATCAGACGGGTGATGATCAACCAGGTGACGCCGTGGTGCCCAACCCAGTCGTCGATGCTGTGTCCGTCGAGTTCGCGTTGTAGCCAGTCGAGCAGCGCGAACAGGTGGGGGAGGTGGCGTTCGGTGACCAATGCGTTGGGGCAGCGCAGGCAGGTCAGAAAGGACACCGCGCATGGTCCGCCGCGGACGAATGGGCTGTGCTCGAAGTCCAGACACGAACTGACCAGGGTGTCCAGTTCGCCGTTGACGGCGCGCTGGATCTGATCGATCGAGACGCCCAGCTCGGCGGCGATGCCAGCTGGATTCGATGTGAACGCAGCTGACTCAGACGCCCCCATGATCCGCCCGCGGAAAGCGTGGGCGTTGTGTTCTGCTTCGTGTAGAGCCTCCGTGAGCACCTCATCGGCCCAGTCGCGTACCCGCGGATCGCTACGCAGGTAATGCAGGAAAGACACATCCGGTGTGTTCGTTCTCGACGCGGACCGAAGGTGACCACCGACAGCGCGTGTCCTGCGGACCTCAACCGTGGTTTTCAGACGGTTCATCGACAGCACCACCGGTCCCGAGCTGTTGTCGTCGGCTGTCAGGCCGTGCCGCGATATCCACTTGCGGTGCTCGAGCCATCGACTCACTCGCAACTCGAACGGGTCGATGTGACCGTGCGCAGCTGCACGTGTTCCGATGAAGTCTTTCGGTCCTCGGAAGTTGTCCCGTGTCCAGATGGACCACACCCGCGTGCTGTTGCTGAACGCCCTGCTGCCACTGGCTAACTCGTGCAACAGAAGGAAGAAACCGCCGGGGGTACGCAATTCGGAGTCCTTCGTACTACCTTCCCAATGGACCGTTTCACGGGTGCGGGCTTTGCCTCGCCGACGCTTGAGTATGTTGACCACGACGGCACGATCGTCGAGGACGCGGTGATCGGGTGCGAGCTCTTTGATCGTTTCGCCATTACGGCCGCTGAGTCCGACGCCCAGTACGAGCAGAGGCAGCAGATCCTGGGTAGTGAGGAAAAGTTCGGCGGCTTTCGCGACCCATCCGGCCAGGTCGATGACGGAACCTGATACGGCGCTGGGCCGAAGTGGCGGCGGGACCACACCGGTGGCCGCCATCACCGACAGTTCTGCGCCCCGCTCACGTTCTGCCGCTGAGAGCGTGTGTGGCTGCGAGGTGAACAACTCCAGCAACTGCTGCGAGGACCGCAGCCGCGCGCGAATGGCGGCGACGTCCGAGCGTGCTGCCGCCATGATCGCCATGAATTCGCGATCGGAGTATCCAATCACCGCGCTGATGTCGGGCTGCTGCGGATGGGGAGATTCGCGGGCGCGGGACACGTATTCTACTACTGCGCTGTCTAATTCGGTCCGTGGAACGTGGCGAAGAATCGATTTCAATGCAGTAAGTTCCCGGCTTGCCTGTGGCGGCGTTGTCCTCGCGAGTTCTCGTGCGCGGAAGCCCTCGAAGTGCGCGATGGTCACTTGGCCGAGACTGGTAAGTGGCAGTGGATGATTGCCGAGAAAGTTGAGGAACCGTTTCAGGGTGTTCCACCCGTTGTCAGCCCCTGAACGAGTCCGCAAACCGCCTACCGGACCGATTCGAGTCGCCCACGCTGCGGCCAGAGGGTCGTGCAGTTCTGGGCACGGTAACTGTGCGAACGAGTACCGCGTCGTTCGGTTGTCCTCGCCGTGGAAGTGCACCGTGGGCGACCCACTCATCGTCTGCTCGATGGTGTGAGGATCGTAGTAACCGTCCGGTTGCGGCGCTATCTGGTCCCGTCCCGTACGGGGTGCTGATCTGGAGCGCGGCTCAGACAACGCGGTCGGCCGCATCGGAAGGGTCGTGGTCATCTCGTTCGGCAACAGTGGCGGGCTCCCATTCGTCCGGGACCAGTGCCATACGCGTCTCCATCTCCAGTTCGGACAGGGTGTGCAAGTAGATCTGAGTGGTCTCGATCGAGCGATGCCCCATCCGAATGCGGACCCAATTCAGGGGGTCGCCGAACACCCGTTGGTACGTCTCGCGCTGTGGCACCGACATTGTTGCGAGCTCCTGGATATGCCCACGCCACAGTTGCTCGAGAGTGATCACTGCAAACGAATGCCGAAGCATGTGCGGATGGCACCTGATCGTCACCCCGCGGTTTGCGCATCGGCCGTTTGCAGTCTTGAACACTTCCTGCCACGCCGATGGCTTGCTCGGAAGACCGTCCTCGTTGAGCCACAATGCGATTGGTTCCAAACCGTCGGGCTTGTCCATGAAAGTTCGGAGTCGCTCGGCATGGGTGAGCTTGGCAACATCGACCCGCGCGCCACCGATCTCGACGAACGGGCGCGGGTGATCCGCAACGATCAACGGATTCCGAATCTGCTCGTACGCATCGTTCGCCCGCGCGACCTCAACAGCCTCCGCACGCTCCATTGTCATGAAGTCCCAGACCTGGGTCAACGCCGAGATCGGAAAGTAAATGTGGCGAGCGGACCCGCCCTTTGCGATGCTGAGCGGTAGCCAGGATCGAGCGTTCAACATGCCTGATACAGGGTGAGGCAGCTCGAACACGCTCATACTTGTTTGCTCGGACAAACGCAGGCCAGTGCGGATCATCAAATCGCAGTATGCGGCGTTCCGGGAGGCGAACCGGCCCCGGAACGCCGGATCCGGATGCCCAGACGGGCCGAAGCCTCGAACACCGACCTCGCGCCACCGCCGATACGCTGCCGGCGGGAGCCATGCGACATCATTGGCCCGCCCAGTGTGGGATGCCTCCGCGGGCGTCTCACCACGCGGTCGCCGCGGATCGCGGCTGTGAGACACGCGTTGCACGAACGGGTTACACGAGGTGTGTCTGTGGGCAACTGCCCAGCGATAGAACTGGTTTACCGTCGCTACCTCACGGTCCCACGTCGTCGCTTCCACGCGGGGTCCAGCCGGATCGAACAATCGCCAATGTTTGTATGCTGCGCGATCACCCGGCGTCGCATCGCGCCACGAGCGCTGTGCTCGGTTGTCCCACAGGAACATCAAGAATCGCTTCAGGTCATACGCATATGCGGCCTGAGTGGTCGGAGGTGCGGTCGTCAGCTCGGTGGCGAAGAAGTCATTGAGGACGACGTCGTACTGGCCCAAGGGGTCTATCAGATACGGCACACCTTCACGTTCGATCCCTGCGTCGAACCGTTCGCCGAGATCTCTCAGCGCATCACCCGACAGATCATCGATCGACCGGCGATCCCGAAAGTATCACTGCCTCAGGGGCATGGACCCGAGCGCCGCCGATCGACATCGGTCGCGCCACCATGCGCCAACAGGGCTGAACCGCAATCCCGACCCGCTCAGGTCAGCACGTCACCGGGAAGAAAGATCGAGGTTAGGTTTGCCTTCAGGGTTGATTGAGGAGTCTTCTGGATTCGGCCGGGGAGCTGCGTGCTACCAATGAGGGATGTCTAAACATGACGGGCCGGAGCATGCTGAAACTGATTTCACCTACGTGGGTTTGTACAGGGAACAGGATGAGGAATCGCTCTCAGGTGGAGATGCCTGGGAAATGGAGTTCCTCGCTGGCCTGGCGAGACTATTGGCTGGCGCGGAAGTGAGACGCGAGCTAAGGACCATTTCGATTGGAGTTGATGACCATACCGTCGCCACGGTCATTGAAACTGGCCGTGGCGACGGCGCTTGCCGTCATGGAAAAACGGGTGATCTAAGTCGATTGCGAGCCGATTTCACGCCCGCAGATTCAGCTGAAGTTGCGACGGCGTGGTTCCAAGATCTGAGCGTATCCCCGTGGGATGAGGACAAGGTTGTTGACGGCGTGTGTTGGCGACACTACCCTTAGACTGCACCCTAGTTGGGCCCGAGATGGCTCACATTTTCAACCCATTGTGGGCACTCTAGGTCGGCATCATCGGTGTCGCAATACGCTGTGACCAGACCTAGCGGGTTTCCTGCCGGAAGCCCATAGTAGGTCGGCCAATCCTCTGGATCATGAATCGCGTAGATAATTTGCTCATCAATTACCTGACGATTGCCGCCGACCAAACTTTTGCCTACCTTCTGAGCGGTTGCGTAGAAAACCAAACCTGCCCCGCCGTCGTTACGTGGCATTGCGAAAGGCGATGCCAACGCGAAAAGGATTGATCCTAAACCTGTCAGATTATGCTTGTGATAGGCCTTGTCGTAGCCGAAACCAACGTTCGCGTCTCCATTATAGAAGCCCGTTCGAACCGGCATATATGTGTATCCATACGTCGGATTTGCGGTAAATCCCTCAACATCGGCTGACGGATACGACTGCCTAGGTGCAACGCCACCTGCAATTTCCTGACGCTGTTCTGCACCAGTGGGTACGGACTCGCCTTGCGCTAGATCTGATGCAAGTTCTTTGTAGACGCCGACGTACGAGATGTCGGAGCTTGCCTGTTCAATCTGACCGAACTGAAATCTTTGCGCATCTCCGGCCGGTGCGGCGATTGGGTAACCCAGCACACCAGACTGGTAACCATTTGCAGCCCACACTCCGAGCATCGCAGGAGGGACCTGCCAGGCACCAGTAAGGAGCGTCCAATAGATCGACGACCCATCTTCGAAGCGAGCTAGATGACCACCGTCTGCTAGAGCTTCCTCATCTCCGAGTGGATAGCCAAGCGCTCCATCCTCGCGTCCCAACTGATGCCAGCGATCGCGTACTGCACCAAACAGCAAGCGCGCCCCTGTTTGTGATGACCAGGTGATGGTGCCGTTGACGAAGTTGTTGTAGCGGCCGCCGTATTTGGTAACTTCGATTGGGTCGGAGCTGGGGTACCCAAGTGGGCCGGAATGTCCGCCGAAGCTGTTGTACTTGTCGCGGATGAGTCCGTTGCGTAGTGCAGATCCGACAGCGTTTTGGAAGGCGACATAGATGACACCGCGCTGGAACTCTTGCTGCCGTCCTTGACCGTTGGAATGCACGATCTCGTCGGTGGTCGGGTAGCCGAGCATGCCGTTAGCGGACTCGTAGCCGAGTTGCTGCCAGCGAAACAGGAAGCTGTTGACCACCGGGTGTGCACCGGTGGAAGCGGACCAGTAGATGGGCCCGTTCAAAAATTGGGATCTCTTACCGCTATTCCCAGGGTTTGTCAACTCCCCGGAGGTGGGGAAGGACAGAAAGCTACCGGGTCCGCCGAGAGAATTATACCTGTCACGGATAACACCGCATACCTCGTAGGGTGACGGCCAGTAGATTTGACACCCGGCCGCGGCGCGGGACACGCGCTGTCGGGCCTCCATGGTTTCGGCTTTGTCAGCGTCTTCCTTGGTGAACGGAGCCGGGATCTCTTCCCGATCCGAGCGCATTTCACCGGGTACGACAGCTGCGTTCGGATTCTCGGTCGGTGCCCAATCCGGATCCGGTTCAGCTGTCTTCGACGACAAGTTTTCGTCGGTCGGTGCGACCGGCTCGTCGGAGGCGGGTTCTGCGGGCAGCGGGGCTTGCGCCAGCGACGGTGCAGTAGCCCTCTCCGGTGCAGGTGCAGGTGCAGGTGCAGGGGCTTGCATAGGCGGTGAGGTGTTCACCGACGGAACCGCGGCGGTGGAGGTATCCGGTGCAGCGGGGACGGTGTCACACGGCGGTGTCGGCACCGCAGTCGTGGTGGTGGCCGGCGGCGCTGTGGTCGTCGTGGTGGGAGCGGCGGTGGGCGGTGTCGCACACGGATCCACCGGCGGAGCCGAGGCCTCCGGGCCTACCCCTGATGGCGTGGGCGCCGGGGTGGTCGTGGGCTGCGCCAACGCCCCCGACGTGCCCGATATCAACACCAGCGCCACGGTGCCGGCGGTGAACAGTGAACGCGACACCGAACGGTGCCGATCGCGTGGAGATCGTGGTGGGCGTAGAGGTTTCGACGAAATCATTGATGGATTTCCTTCTCTGAAATATGCGGGTTCCCCGATGGTCCGCTCACAGCATCTTCAAACAAACCCCACAGGTCTACAACAGCAACAGCAGAAACAATCTTTACGAACAGGCTGGGAAACTGTTTCCTCCGAACGAACAGGACCATCCGGCCCGTTTTCCTGTGCGCTGAACGGCGGTGGCTTGGTTGCCGACGAAATTGGCTGCACATCAACGATATTGCGTCGATGATCAAAATTTTGATGCACTTCCCTCGCGCTCCCTCAGGACTGTGTCGGGTGTTACCGTCACCTCACGGCAGGCGCTTGTGCTGGTCGTTGGGTAAAGCTGATGCCATCTGTATCCATAGCCGTGGAGTGGTCGATTCAGGGCTTCTCGGCGCGAAGAGAACGGACGTGCCTTCATGACCCGATCCACCACCGCCGCAACAACTATTCGTGGTCTCGTCGTCGCCGGGATGCTCGGCGCTGCCGCTGTGACCGGAATCGGGGCGTCCCACGCCGAACCTGCACCCGCGACTGGTTCGTCTGCGGTGATCACCGCCGCGGCGGACTGCCAGTCGTACTGGCCGTCGCCGTACACCGTGTGCGGAGAAATCCGCGCCCTCTACAACTCACTCGGCGGACCCAGTAGTTCCCTGTCGTTCCCCAGCGGACCCGAGGTCACCAACCCCGACGGCAGCACATACTCCACCTTCCTGAACGGCACCATTCATTGGTCGGCAGCGACCGGCGCCGATATCCGCTGATCCAGCCCGACAACCGCCCGATAATCCCGAGTTGCACGCGCGTGAACCGGGGACTATCGAACACCCCGTGAAAGACGACTGTGCGCCGCCCGCCGGACACACGCACGCGTGGTGCCGTACAGACAGCGGACAGGGTCTCTCAAGATCACCAACTACACCGCCGGGCCGGGATACCGAACCAGCAGCGGCAACCACGATTCCTTTTCTCGCCAGGCACGGAACTGAAAAACGTGGCCCACCGAATCCATGGACGTCGTCGTCACGGCGATGGCCACCAACGGAGTACATGAATCCCCGCTGGTGCACGCACTACCGCCGTCGACGAACACGCCGCATCGCGCGCTCGGAAGAACCCGAAGAACGGGCATCGATGACACCACCCGTGCGGGACGACAGGTGAGCGGACGGTAACCGAATCAAGCCCGTACGAGGACCGTCGTACGCAACAATGTCGATGGTGAGCCCACGTACTTGGATCGAGAACAAAGTCAATGTCTTCTCGACGAAGCAGCCGCTCACGGCTTCAACGCTTCCAGAACCGCCGTAGCAGCCCTGATCGACACCGCAGTCACCCGAGCAGCGATCCGCGCCGGAGTCACACACCGCGCCGCCCAGAAAAACTACAGTGACGACGACGTCAGAACCCTCGTACGCGGCGCCGCCGACAGCCTCGCCGCCGAAGCCCCCGGAACCCAACTGGCGGACCTTCGCCCCACGCACACCGTCCCGGTCGCCCTCGCCGGCCGCACCGCCTCAGGGCTCGCAATTCTCACCGAACTCGCCGCGTCCGCAGCAGGCCCCGACCGCCGCGAACTAGTCCACGGCCTCAACCAAGCCCTGTCCCTGATCACCGAATGGGGCGTCGTCATCGAAGAAGCCGCCACCACCACCCACCAACACCACGTCGCCGTACCCGAAGCCGCGATACACCGCACCATCCGCGAATTCGAACGCGGCGGGTATCACCTCGCAGCCGGTATCACCCCACTCGACGGCGGCGACCCCGACTCCCTCGCTCAGGCCTTCGACCACAACATCGCCGAACTACGACGAGAACTCTGACCACCCGCTCGATGTCCTTCTGTGTTCTTCAGGTGTACGAAACTCCGCCTTGCGTGAACCCAGTCGAACCGAACGGGACACTCACCCGAAACCGAAGGCAGCTCGTGCACTCCACTTCTGACATTGTGCAGTTGTCTTCTGAAACTGACAGCCGTTGCCTCGTCGTCGGACGAACAATACGAGTATTGGCGAATCTTCTTCGCGATTCCGTTCCAAACTCGTGCAAGTCGGACAACTATGGGTGGAGCACGGCTACCGACGAGACGAATGAGAGAACATGACTGACAACATTTTCCGCATCACCGAGATCGTCGGAACATCCACCGAAAGCTCCGACGACGCAATCCGGAACGCCATTGCCCGCGCCAGCACGAGTTTGAACAATTTGGACTGGTTCGAAGTGATCGAGTCACGTGGACACATCGAGAACGGCGCTATCGCGACGTTTCAGGTGACGGTGAAGGTCGGATTCAAACTCGAGTGACGAGTGCTGTCTCGAGTTGATTCGAGAGAGGCAGGACCGTTCCCGACGGGGCTCATCGTGGTGCGCCGGCAGTATCCGCAGCGCGGTGAGCCCGCGTCGGCAACACCCCGTAGGAGGTAGCGATGTCGACTGCTCTGAGCCACGCACGCTCGGTCCAGATGAAGGCAGCCAACGGCACGGTGTCGATCGAACCGAATCCCCGGCGCATACGCGCATACTTCGCCGGTGCGGTCATCGCCGACACCACCGACTCGATCTATCTGTTCGAACAAGATCACCTGCCTGCCTTCTACATTCCGTGGATGGACGTCAGCACGCAATACCTTGAGTGCAGCGACACCTCGACGCACTGTCCACGCAAAGGTACTGCGCACTACCGCACCATCGTTGTGGGTGAACGACATTCCGTTGATGCCCTGTGGACCTATCCAACTCCGCTGAAGGATGCCCTCGACCTGAGCGAGTACGTCTCGTTCTACTGGGACCGGATGGATGCCTGGTTCGAGGAGGACGAGCAAGTATTTGTTCACGCACGCGACCCTTATGTCCGCGTGGACGTACTTCAATCGTCCCGGCACGTCGCGGTCTACCTCGGTGAGAGCCTCGTGGCGGAGACTCACCACCCAAAGATTCTTTTCGAGACGTCGCTGCCACCGCGCTACTACATTCCACGAATCGACGTGAACAACTCACTGTTCCAACATTCGCAGACCACCACTTCATGTCCGTACAAGGGCACTGCGTCGTATGTGTCGGCGGTGAACGGGCCTACCGACATAGCTTGGTTCTATCCACAGACGACGCCGGAGGCTTCGGGAATCGAGAACCACCTGTCGTTCTATTCGAGCCGCGGCGCCCGGATCGTCGTCGACGGCAAGGTGCTCGACGCCTAGTGCTTACGGCACACATACGGACTCGAAGTGCTCTACGGAATCAGTACGAACTTGCCACGCGGGTGCTCGGCTTTGAGTTCCTCGTGGGCTTTCGCGGCATCGGCGAGCGGGAAGGTCTTCGCGATCGGCACAGTGAACTCGCCTCGCCCAGCCGATGCGATGAGGTCGAGCCGCGCGCGCTTCCTACGTTCGGCGCTCTCAGGGCTAGCGCCGACCGACGCGAAACCATCGCCGGCAGCTCTGCCGAACGCGGCAATTGTCACGATTCGCGATTTGTCGGAGACCAACTCCAGCGACACGTCGACAGCCTCATCGGTCCCGGCGGTGTCGATGGCAGCGTCGACGCCGTCCGGGGCAAGCGCGCGGACTCTGTCTACGAGTCCGTCTCCGTACTCCACAGGTTCGGCCCCGTACTCGCGGAGGGCGGCGTGGTTGACGGCTCGCGCCGTCCCGATCACGCGGGCGCCGCGCGCAATCGCCTGCTGGACGACGATCGATCCGACACCACCAGCCGCACCGTGGACAAGCACGACATCGCCTGTGGACACGCCGACGACCTCGAGAGTGTCGAACGATGTTCCTGCCACGAGGAGCACACCGGCCGCCTCCTCCCAGCTGAGGCCAGCAGGCTTGGGCAGCACCGCGTCGGCGGGAACGAGGACCTTCTCGGCGTAGGCACCCTTGGCTCCACTGACGATGACCTCGTCACCGACCGCGATGGGGCCCGCGGGCCCGGCCGCCGTATTGCCGACGGCAACCACGACGCCGCTGGCTTCGCTACCGAGGCGAAGCGGAAGCGTCGACTCGTCGCTGCTGAACGCGCCGCTGTAGAGCTTGTAGTCGATCGGGTTGACACCGATCGCTTTGATCTCGACAAGTACCTGCCCAGCTGCGGGTTTCGAAAGCGCTTCGTCGACGATGTGAACGACCTCTGGGCCACCGAATGCTGTTGCTACCGCTACTCGAGTCATGTTGTGATGCAACTCCCCGTCTGCCCCTGTTGTTCCAACTCCCGTAGGCCGTCATCATCGCGTCAGCAGTTGAGGGCAGGTGCTATCCCTGGGCAGAAACCACCTCCCGCCGGCAACTCCCTCAGCGGTATCTGGCCGCGACAGGAAAAACAGGTGTCGCACAACCGGTAGAGCACAATGGTGGAGTGAGCTCACAGGACACGTCGAAGCAATGGACCTATCTGATGGACATGGACGGGGTACTCGTCCATGAAGACCATCTCATCCCCGGCGCCGATACGTTTGGGGCCGAATTGCAGTCGAACGAGATTCCGTTCATCGTCCTGACGAACAACTCCATCCGTACCCCACGCGACCTGCGAGCCCGGCTCGAACGCACCGGCTTGGACATTCCAGAGCAAGCGATCTGGACATCAGCGCTGGCCACAGCTACATTCCTCGGAAATCAGCGACCAGGGGGCAGCGCCTACGTCGTCGGTGAATCCGGTCTCACCACCGCGCTCCACGACATCGGGTACGTGCTGACCGACTCCAACCCCGACTACGTTGTGCTCGGCGAGACGCGCACATATTCGTTCGAAGCGATCACCACTGCGATCCGGCTGGTCGAGAAGGGCGCGCGCTTCATCGCCACCAATCCCGACGCCACCGGGCCCTCTCGTGACGGTTCGCTGCCGGCGACCGGTTCCGTCGCTGCGCTGATCACCAAGGCGACCGGCAAGGAGCCCTATTACGTCGGTAAGCCCAATGCCCTGATGATGCGGTCAGCACTCCGAGCGATTGGCGGCCACTCCGAAAGCACCTTGATGATCGGCGATCGGATGGACACCGATGTCGTGTCCGGGCTCGAAGCAGGACTCCAGACGATCCTCGTTCTGACTGGAATCTCCACAGCCTCATCCGTCGAGCACTACCCGTACCGACCGACGAAAGTGATCAACTCGGTAGCCGATTTGGTCGATCGAACGCGAACACCGTTCTGATGGAGAACCACCCGCAGCCGCCCAGCACGCCCCAGCCGTACGAAGAGGAACAGGCCGTCGACATCGACAGTGCTGCCGCTGGTTTCATCTTTTCTCGCAGCGAATACAACATCGAAGCTCGCGGAATCCACCGCACCTACACTTCGATCGCCGAGGCCGTCGATGCAGTCCGCGCCGGAGGATCCGTCGTCGGAGCACTGCCGTTCGACGTCGCGGATCCGGCTGCGCTGATACAGCCCGGGAAACTTGTTCGACGCGATGGCCCATGGCAACCCCGCAGCCCGGTACCCGCGTGCCCTCCCGTCCACCTCGGAGAACAGGTCCCGTCGGGCGATGAGCACGTCGAGCGCGTGCGTGCCCTAGTGGAGATGCTCCGGTCCGGTGAGGCACAGAAAGTAGTTCTCGCGCGGGCCTTGACTCTCCGCGCAGAATCCCCGATAGACCCGCTGTCGATCCTCGCCGCTCTGGTTTCAGGCGACCGCTCCGGGAACGGCTACTCGGTGGACCTGTCCGCGGCAGGAGAGAAATACACCAGAAAATTTCTGGTCGGCTCGAGCCCCGAACTGCTGGTTCGACGCCGGGGCGAGGTGGTCTCGTGCCATCCGTTCGCCGGGACAGCGGCCCGCAGTGAGGACCCGGCAACCGATGCGGCCATTGCCGACCGGCTCGCCGCAAGCGTCAAAGATCAGGCCGAGCACCGCTTCGTCGTCGACGAAATTCGCGCTGCGTTGGAACCGCTCTGCAGGAGCGTCGAGATCCCACCGGTGCCGCAATTGAGCAGCACTCCCCAACTGTGGCATCTGAGCTCACCGATCACGGGGATTCTTCGAGACCCTGCTACGACGGCATTCGATCTGGCGTTGGCTCTCCACCCGACGGCGGCAGTGGCGGGAGTCCCGCGCGGTGCAGCGATGGACGCAATCGCACGCATCGAAGGTCCGCGCGGGTTCTATGCCGGCGCAGTCGGGTGGACGGACAGCAGCGGAGATGGGGAGTGGATGGTATCGATCCGGTGCCTCGAACTCGCTGCCGACGGTATGTCCACTGTCGCGACCGCGGGCGGAGGCATCGTCGAAGCCTCAGATCCGGGTGCGGAGCTCGCCGAGACCACCGCGAAGTTCCGGACGATTCTGTCGGCCTTCGATATCTGAACCGGCACGACCGAGTGCACTGGGCAGCGGCGGTTGATAAAACTTTTTCAGCCTAGTGCCCGACCGATGTCCTCGATGAGATCCTCGAGGTCTTCCAAACCAATGGAAATCCGCACCACTCCGTCAGAAATTCCTATCGCTGCACGGCCCTCTGGCCCCATCGCGCGGTGAGTCGTGGTCGCTGGGTGTGTGATGAGGGTCTTCGCGTCGCCCAAGTTGTTGGAAATGTCGATGATCTGCAGTGCATCGAGAAACTCGAAGGCCCGCTTCTTGCCCTCCCCCTCTGGCGAGTCGAGTTCGAACGTGATGACGGTGCCGCCGCCGCTCATCTGCTTCTTCGCCAGCTCGTACTGCCGGTTCGATTCGAGGTAGGGATACCTGACCCACGACACCGCCGGATGCGCTTCGAGGAAACGCGCCAACTCGAGCGCCGATTGCGTCGAGTGCCGAACACGCACCGGCATGGTCTCGAGCCCCTTGAGCAGCGTCCA
>JBBSSG010000018.1:0-31255 GCA_038242295.1 Mycobacteriales bacterium
ATTGCCCGACGCGATATCGGTGACCACCCGCGTATCGCTGGCGGTGAAGCCGGGTCCACCTTTCGAGGCTATGCACTGATCGCCCGCCGAAAGTGTGATGGTGTTGGGCGAGGTCGGTTTCGTCCGCGGTCCGGTAGATGATTCGACATCGACCGTCTTGGTACCCCACAACTTCACCGTCACATCGGAGCTAGTAGCGAACGACTCGATCACCACACCCGTCTTCGTGGCGTTGGTGAATTTTAGGTCGATGGCCCCCTCGAAGACCGTCGCTTCACGCGCCTCGGGATATCGACTGATGTAGTAGCTGTGCTCAGTGTGGCCCGCGTCTGCCATGCCGCCGAAATAGGAGGCGTTGTACAGCGTCGTCGCGAACTGACTGATACCGCCCCCGACCGCACGATCGGGACGACCGTGATCGATGATTCCAGACTCCACAAAACCCTGCGCCGTGCCACGCGGACCGGTATACCCGTTGAGCGAGAACGTGTCTCCTGGTTTTACCAATGCACCGTTCACCATGTTTGCAGTGAGCCCGATGTTGATACCGGACGCAGACTCGAAACCGCCGGTGGTGTACTCAGCGATCACTTCCTTGATTCCGAGTGCCTGCGCACCTTCGGTGGTGAGCACCGGTGGGGCCGGCTCGTAGACCGCATCGGCAGTTCTCGCATCGGTCGACGCCAGCAGAGCCGGCAATTGCTCCAAAGTCTTCGGCCACTGAACCAGGTCACCGACGACGCCGGGGACCACCGCGGGAGCGCCTGCCCCGAGCGCAAACGACGCATCTTTCGGCACGATCTCCGTCGACACGAGCTGAGGAGCGAGAATCGCCGTTGCAGCCTCGACGTCGTACCGCGCTACGAGCGCGCCGGCACCATCAGGTTCGAACGAAAGCACATTCGACACGCGATCGGGAGCCAGAACAGCATCAACGTTGTTCTTGCCCTCGAACTTCACCGGCGCTGACACAGCGGGCATTGCGATTTCGGACAAAACACGGTCGACCTCGTCCTGATGAACCGTCACATCGACAGTTTCGACCGGGAGTTCGACGGTTCCACTCGCCCACATCGACTCGACGGTTGCGCGGGCGGACACCACGTCCACGGTCTGCCCTGGTGCAGGGGCGACCGCAACGGGAGTAGCCCCCTCGAAGATCACGTCGCCCTCAGCAGGAATTCGATCGATTTGGAGACGAATCTGCTCGACGGTTTCGTCGAGCGCGGCTTCATCGACAGCCGACTGCACACCGATCTCACGGCCGACGAAGAATGAGGCAAGTCGAGTGAACGGATTGATCGGTTGCGTGCCCGCGCTATCGAGGGTGCTGTTCCAATCAACGTCCAATCCAGCTGCTGCGGGTAGGAATTCGAGATCCTGACCTCCAGCGCGAACCTGTACCGGCTGCTCGACGCGTGGGCCGAGATCGGATCGCAATCGGGCTTCCGCGTCGTCGTGACCGAGTCCGCCGACCTCGATGCCGGCTACGGTGACGCCCCGGGGAACTGCGCCTTTCGACGACAACATGTCTGCGGTGTAGAAAACACCGAGTACGGCAACCACTGCGCCCGCTGTTACCGCGATCTTCATCCACGACGGCTTACCGTCCCCGTCGAGCTGATCACGCGAATCCGCCGCCGAAGGAACCTCGCGGACCGGCGAGAACACCTTGTTCGCAACTGTCGGCGCGTCGGGGTCTCCGAACCCCGAATGTGACGCCGGGGTCGAAGGCTGCGGAGAAAAATCCGAATACGCATGCGTCGGCGGGGCGTCGGAGTGGACGTTCGAGTCGGCGAGCGGAGGCTCGTCGGAGTGGACGTTCGAGTCGGCGAGCGGAGGCTCGTCGGAGCGCGATTCGTGGGTGAACAGTCCGTCAGCCAACCGCTCGTCCGACCGTGCTTCGTTCGACCGTGGTTCGTCCGCCCGCGGTTCGTCCGCCCGCGGTTCGTCAGCAAGAGGCCCGACTCGATCGTGTGCGGTCGACCGATCTTCGGGATCTACAAGGCCACCGGCGGGCCCAGCATGAGCCGGAGCTTCCGGCTCTGACGCTTCGGGCTCCCAAGCCTGTGGCTCCGACGCTTCTGGTTCCCAAGCTTCGGGCTCCAGAGCCTCGGGCTCCGGTGTTTGGGGCTGCGGTGTTTCGGACTCCGGTGTTTGGGGCTGCGGTGTTTGGGGCTGCGGTGTTTCGGACTCCGGTGTTTGGGGCTGCGGTGTTTCGGACTCCGGTGTTTCGGACTCCGGTGTTTGGGGCTGCGGTGTTTCGGACTCCGGTGTTTGGGGCTCCCGGTCCACAGGCGCCGTACTATCCGGGGCTACCTCAACCGGAGGGACGATCGGTATGGCATCGGTGACCGCCTCGTACGGCGGCACATCGGCCTCGTAGGCTTCGTCACCGTCATAGGCGTTGCCACCGTCATAAGCGTCATCGATCGCGTCCTGCGACAAATTCGGCTCATTCTCGCGCTTGCCCTTGTCGTCTCCACCGACGCTCACGTTCCGATCCTCCCGAACCTCCGATAGTGCCACTCGACCCTCGTGGCAGAGCTTACGCATCCCATTGACAGTCGGACGCACAGTGCATATCGGGCGAAAAAGACGGAGGCTCCACACTGTTGCCGGGTCGGGGGTCGGGCATCAGTGTGGAGCCACTACGAGTATCGCCAATCCTTGTGATGCGTTACAACGAACCTGCGGACCTTCCCGCGATTCGCTCAGCCGAATGAATCCACGCTGACTGCCTGCGCCCAATGACCGGTCTTCACCAGTGCAAGCGTCAGTAGAAGTCGATCCTGCGGGTCGGCGAGACTACGGCCGGTCAGATCCTCTATCTGACGAATTCGGTAGATGATCGTATTGCGGTGGCAGTACAACACCTTCGCCGCGTTGGTCGGCGAACCATCGCTGGCCAGGACATGAGCGAGCGTGTTGAGTAGCGCGTCTCTCTGCGGCTCGGGATGGGTCCACATCGTCCCCAATGCGTGACGGACCAGCAGATCCGAGGATCGATCATCGGCGGCCATAATGACTCGGGGGAGACGGTCGGTGGCCAGTGCCACCCCGGAGGATCCGTCGGTGATCGTCGCCGCCGTCAGCGACGCCAATCGATACGCAGCAGCGAACGAGGACAATCCATCAGGTGATTGCGCGACGCCGACCTTCCCTGCGGCCCGCGACGACAACGCGTCGACCACGTCTGTCCATGTTCCGGATGTAAGGGCGACGAGGGCGAACTGATGGCCATCACGGATGTTCCAATGTGAGACCGCACCGATCTGATCAAGAGCGTCCTCGGGGGCGGGAAGCGGCGGCTCCCCGTGATCATCGACAATCCCTACGACACAACCGATATGCAGCGAGGACGACAGACCGAGGGTAGCCCGCACCTCGACTTCGAAGTCAGGATCGCCTCCGCGTCCCGACCGAAGACCGTCCAGGACCGACAGCACGTTAGCAAGGTTGCGTTGCTGCATCCGGGCACTTTCACGCCGGTATGCGTCGACGAGCGTCTCATATTGTTCATCCAGCGCACGCCACAGTTGATGGCCGGCGATCAGTAGGAGACGTTCGTCGATCACCGATCGGTCGCGCTCGCGTTCGAGGATCAGCTCTTCCCACAGTGTTCGACTGCCGAGCGTGTACGACTTGAGCACCAGCTCCAGCGGGATTCCCTGACGGGCCCGCTCCCTACCCGTACGGCGCCACACTTCTCGCGTGCTGTCCGTCGATGTCCGCGCACCGGCCAGTGTCCGCAATCCCTGGCGGATATGTTCACGGGTACTACGCCGGATGTTTGCGGCGATATCGGGTGTGGAGGATGCCAGGTACGCAGGTTCCTGTTCGATCAATGCGAGCGTGATGGAATCGGCGATCGCATCCGCGCGGGAAAGCAGGGTCGACCACGCTCGCCGAATGATCTGCCGATCGGTTCGGCGCGCCGACAAACGACCCGAACCTACTCCGACCTCAGGTCCACTCACGTCAAACAGTTTTGCGCACTTCGCCTACATATATGGGTGAATTGACCGGTCCTGGTGCCGTCGAACCGAAACATTTTGTGCGCTGTGCCCATATCGCACTCTGTGCAGAGCAACCATAGTGAACGCACACACGAATGTGAGGTGTCTCACTTGACAACAAGTTCAGCAGTATTCGGCATGGCTTCGATCGACGTCTCCTTCGGCGGTATCGTCGCGCTTTCTGACGTCGGGCTCGACGTCCGCGCCGGGGAAGTCCTCGGCGTGATCGGCCCGAACGGTGCGGGCAAAACCACACTGTTCAACGTCGCCTGCGGTCTCGTACGTCCGCAGGCAGGCACCATCCACCGAAACGGGCAGACCCTCGACCGGTTGAAGCCCAATCAGCTACAACGGCTCGGGATGAGCCGAACCCTGCAAGGGCTCGGCCTCTTCGATCGGATGTCGGTGCTGGACAACGTCATGATCGGAGCGGACAAAACCGCAACTACAGGCTTTTTGACGGGATTCTTCGGATTGCCCCGTAGCTCCGCGGACGACGCCGCGGTACGCGCTCGCGCGATGGCCACCCTCGAGGAACTCCGTATCGACGAATACGCACACCGTCTCCCGCCCAGCCTTCCCTACGCGGTGCGCAAGCGGGTCGCGCTGGCACGCGCCTTGGTGAGTGAGCCGTCGTTGATCCTGCTCGATGAACCTGCCTCGGGCCTCTCCTCCGATGAGATGGACGAACTGGCCCAACTCATCCGCTCACTGAGCCCGGTATCGGTGATGCTGGTCGAGCACCATATGGACCTGGTGATGAGCGTTTGCGACCGGATTGTGGTGCTGGACTTCGGAAAGGTCATCGCTCAGGGAACGCCTTCGGAGATACGTGCGGACCCAGCAGTTCTCGCCGCATACCTAGGAAACGAGGTGACGCATGAAAACTGATACAGCAAAGCTCGAGATCCGCGACCTCACCGTCCAGTACGGCCCGGTCACGGCACTGGACACCGTATCGATGCACATCCAAGCAGGCGCCGTCACAGCCGTCCTCGGAGCCAACGGAGCCGGAAAAACGACCTTGCTTCGAGCGATCTCCGGATTGCTCCGCCCGACGACCGGAAGCATTCGGTTCGATGGAAAGGAGCTGGTCGGGGTGTCACCGGATCGCATGTCCCGCAGAGGACTTGCACATGTTCCTGAAGGGCGCGGCGTCATCGCCGAACTGACAGTCGAGGAAAATCTTCGACTGGGAGCCCTCGGCCGCAATCGACACCGCGACGCAGTCACGCTCGACCGCATCTACGACATGTTCCCCTCACTCGACGGCCGTCGAACATCCTCGGCACACACACTGTCCGGCGGGGAGCGCCAGATGCTCGTGATCGGTCGCGCACTCATGGCAACCCCGTCGGTGCTCCTGCTGGACGAGCCCTCGCTCGGCCTCGCGCCTAAAATCGTCGCGCAGATTTTCGAGACGCTGCGCACACTCGTCGAAACGAAATCCTTGACAGTTGTTCTCGTGGAACAGAATGCACGAAGCGCACTGTCCATCGCCGAACACGCGGTAGTGCTCGACCTTGGAAAGGTCGCCGTGGAGGGCCCTGCCGAGACCCTCGCCGACGACGATGCACTCCGCCACGCCTATCTCGGATTCTGAAGAGCAGAAAGGACGTCACCCACCATGCAGCAACTGCTCAGTATCCTCCTCAACGGCGTGACCAAAGGGATGATCTACGCCGCTTTCGCCCTCGCGCTCGTGCTTATCTGGCGCTCGACCCGCATCGTCAACTTCGCGCAAGCACCGATGGCGATGATCACCACGTACATCGCACTCGTCGTTATCGACGCGGGCTACTCGTATTGGATCGGATTCGCCGCAGCTCTGGTCAGTGGTCTCATTCTGGGCGCACTCATCGAGCGCCTCATCATCCGATTCGTCGACACCTCGTCGGAGATCAATCCGGTGATTCTGACTCTCGGCCTGTTCGTCGTCATCCATGCGGCGGCCGCCATCATCTTCGGCAATCAATTCCGCTCCTTTCCAGCGCCTTTCGGTCTGACCGGACAGACCGTCGGCGAGATGAACATCGCCGTCACCGGCTACGACATGTTCAAGGTTGTCGCCGTTCTCGTCGTTCTCGGGCTCTTGGTTCTCCTGTTTCGATTCACCGATCTCGGATTGAAGATGCGCGCCAGTGCTTTCGAGCAGGAAGTGGCAAAACTTCTCGGCGTGCGCGTCAGTCGGATGCTGACCCTCGGTTGGGCGCTGGCCGCAGCAGTAGGTTCGCTGGCCGGGATTCTCATTGCGGGCGGCTCCCTGGTTCACCCCGGCTACATGGACTCGATCGTCGTATTCGGTTTTGTCGCAGCGGTTCTCGGCGGACTCGATTCCCCCGGCGGGGCCGTCGTCGGAGGCCTGATGATGGGTATCGGCCTGAGCTTCGTCAGCGGCTATCTCGGCCAGGACCTCGTACCTTTCGCCGCCCTGGTGATTCTCATCGTGGTGTTGCTGTCCAAACCGAGCGGGCTGTTCGCCGGCACTGTAGCCAGGAAGGTCTGACATGAGCGCACCCGTCACCGACCGACCCACCGCATCCATCTCGAAGACATCGAGGCTGGCACAATTGACCGCAACACCGGTCCGGCGTCATCTGCTTCTCGCCTTGATCGGGCTCGTGGTGATCGTGCTGGTCCTCGAGAGCGTCGGCACATTTCGTCAAGGTCAGTTGACCTCGGTGGCCTACCTCGCGATCGCCGCAGGCGGTCTCACGGTCCTGACCGGAATCAACGGCCAACTATCTCTGGGACATGGCGCTTTCATGGCCGTCGGCGCCTACACCGCGGCGCTGATCCTGCGGGCGCAGAACTCCGGATGGGCTGTCCCACTGGTTGTTCTCGCCGCGATCGCGGTAACCAGTCTTGTCGGCATCATCGTCGGCGTCGCTGCGGCTCGCCTCCACGGCCCCTACCTCGCCGGTGCAACTCTCGCTCTGGCCGTTGCAGTCCCAGGACTCGCGCTGTATTTCTCCGACTACCTCGGCGGCGAACAAGGACTAGTGGTGCCGGTGCCCACGGTTCCACCCGTCCTCGACGACGCGATGTTCTTCCTGACCGGAAACGAACTCAGCACAACCAAATTCGTGTCCTATGTCAGTTGGACACTTCTCGTCCTAGTCTTCTTCCTGTTGGCAAACGTATCTGCGAGCCGAACAGGCCGCAGATGGAGAGCCGTCCGCGACGACGAGATCGCCGCAGAGTTGTCAGGAATCGATCTTGGACGAGCCCGAATCCTCGCGTTCGTCGTCAGCGCAGGATGCGCAGGTGCCGCCGGAGCCGTCCTGGTGATGGCGTCGAGAATCGCTGCGCCCAGCGGATTCACGCTGACGCTGTCACTGACTCTGCTATCGGCAGTGGTGATCGGCGGACTGGGATCGTTGTCCGGCGCACTTATCGGAGCCGCACTGCTCACGTACATACCGCCAGTAGTGACCAACCTCGGACTCGACGCCGGACTGTCCAGTCTGCAATCCGCCGAGCTGGCCCCCCTTGTGACAGGGGTCTTCACCGTGTTGGTCATCTTGTTCGCTCCGCTCGGCCTCGTCGGTACCTATCGGCGCTATCGCAGCGGTCGTATTTCCAGAAAAGGAGAGAAATGAAGAAATCGATACCCATGGCAATGCGCGTCACGGCGTTGACAGCTGCGGTGGTGCTGCTCGCCTCGTGCGGCGCGGGAGGGCGCGACAAGGAAGCCACGACGACGGGCGGCTCGACCGTCGGCATCACCGACACATCAGTGAAGATCGGCGCACACTTCCCGCTGACGGGCGTCGCAGCGCCGGGATACAGCGAAATCCCCACCGGAGCACAGGCCTACTTCGACTACGTGAATGCCAACGGCGGAATCAACGGCAGGCAGATCGACTACCTGGTACGCGACGACTCGTACGATCCGACGACGACGACACAGGTAGTCAACGAACTCGTACTCCAGGACGAAGTGTTCGCCGTCGTCGGAGGTCTCGGTACCGCTACCCACAGCGCCGTCATCAATTTCTTGAACGAAGAAGGCGTGCCCGATCTCTTCGTCTCGTCCGGGGCCATTATGTGGGGCAACGATCCCGAGAAGTACCCCACCACATTCGGATGGCAACCTGACTACCAGGTCGAAGGCAAGATCATCGGCGACTGGGTGAAGAAGAATCGTCCCGACGCCAAGGTGGGGCTGTTCCTGCAGGATGACGATCTCGGCCGCGACAGTGAGGAGGCCGTACGCCAGTACCTCGACGACCAGATCGTCGAAGTCGTGCGCTACACCTCCGGGAACACCGACGTCGCCCCGCAGATCGCGGCACTGCAGGGCGCAGGCGTCGACTTGGTGCTCGGATTCAATGTGCCGTCCTACACCGCACTGAGTCAGCTGACCTCGATGAAGCTCAACTACGACCCCGAATGGTTCTACAGTTCCATCGGCTCCGACGTCGACCTCGTGGGGTCACTTCTCGGACGATTCTCCCAGGGCGCTGTCGCCGACGGTGCACAATCGCTCGAAGGCATGCTTTCACTCGAGTACATCCCGGGCGTCGATTCCCCCGACAACCCGTGGACGCAGCTGTGGGAAAAAGTCTGGGCAGAGAACGGAACCGGTGAACCACTCACCAACTACCGGATCTACGGTCTGAGCCAGGCCTACGCTTTCGTCCAAGCGCTACAGGCCGCGGGCGAAAACCCGACACGCGAAGGCATCGTCGACGCAGTTCAGGATGGCGGTATGAACTTGGAGGGGCCGCAACTGGCGCCGTTCCGCTACTCCGATTCGAGCCACCTCGGCATGTCGGGAGCAAGTGTGTTCCAGATCCGCGACGGTGCGCCCAAGTATCTGACGCCGGTACTGCAGACCGATATCGGAGACTCCGCCGTCGAGGAATACACCGGTGAAGCGTCGACCCCGCCGGAGAGCGGAATTCCGCAGTAGTTGGGCAACAGACGCCGAACGGTCGGCAGATCCGTAAACCCCTCGTTGACGGATCCGCCGACCGTGTGCCCCCAGTGACGAGCGCTTGCTCAGCAGCTCGAAGTTCGCGTAGCTCAGCAGTGCAAAGTTCGCGTAGCTCAGCGCTCGATGATGGCGGTGACGCCCTGGCCACCGGCAGCGCAAATGGAAATCAGGCCACGACCGGATCCCTTTTCGGCCAGCATCTTCGCCAGCGAGGCGACGATACGGCCACCGGTTGCCGCAAACGGGTGACCAGCTGCGAGCGAGGATCCATTGACGTTGAGCTTGCTGCGATCGATAGAACCGAGCGCACCGTCGAGTCCAAGACGTTCCTTGCAGTACTCGTCGCTCTCGAATGCCTGCAGCGTCGCGAGCACGACCGATGCGAACGCCTCATGGATCTCGTAGTAGTCGAAATCTTGCAGCGTGAGGCCATTACGGGCGAGCAGGCGCGGAATGGCGTATGTCGGGGCCATCAGCAGACCGTCCTTGAACGAACTGTTGCCGTGGATGTAATCCACCGCCGCCGTCTCCGAGTCGACGAGGTGCGCCAATACCGGCAGGTTGCGCTCTGCGGCCCACTCGTCACTCGAGAGCAGGGCCGCCGACGCGCCGTCAGTGAGAGGCGTCGAGTTGCCCGCCGTCATGGTGGCGTCGCCCAGCTTGGTGCCGAACACCGGCTTGAGCGTCGAGAGCTTCTCGACGGTAGATCCAGGACGCAGGTTGTCGTCACGGGTCAGTCCGAGGAACGGCGTCACGAGATCATCGAAGAAGCCGCGGTCGTAGGCGGCGGCCATGTTCTGGTGGCTCGCTGCGGCCAGTTCGTCCTGGTCCTCGCGGCGAATGCCGAACTCTTTGGTGGTCATGGCCGCGTGGTCACCCATGGATAAGCCGGTGCGCGGTTCGCCGTTGCGCGGGATTTCGATTCCGAGCATCGAGGGCCGAACGCTTCCGAGCAGCTTGATGCGGTCCGTCGCCGACTTTGCGCGGTTGAGCGAGAGCAGGAACTCGCGCAGATCGTCGCCGACGCCGATGGGAGCATCCGAGGTGGTGTCGACACCGCCGCCGATACCGGCTTCGATCCGGCCCGCCGCGATGGCGTCGCCGACGGCGATGATGGTCTGCAGCCCGGTCCCGCACGCCTGTTGCAGGTCGAAGGCCGGAGTGTAAGGACTCAGGGCACTGCCGAGAACTGTCTCGCGGGTGAGGTTGAAGTCGCGTGAATGCTTGAGCACCGCGCCGGCGGCGACCATGCCGAGACGCTCTCCCTGCAGACCGAAACGACTGACGAGGCCGTCGATGGTCGCGGTGAGCATGTCCTGGTTGGACGCCTGCGCGTACTTCTTGTCCGAGCGCGCGAACGGGATGCGGTTGCCACCGACGATTGCGACCGGTCGTAGCTGCTTGCTTGTCACTTGACGTCTCCAAACATCGTGGTCTCCAACATTGTGGAGAATGGCCGTGGTGGAGTTTGACCTTACTGGCGAGTAAGTTGGTTGTCGACACCCGGTCGTGCCCTTCGCACTCGCGTGGGCGCAGTAGAGGTACACCCCTACTATGCGCGCACGGGGCGCCGAAGGCGCTAACTGAAAGGTAGGACAGTGGCAGCCTCAAAGGGAGCCCCAGACCTCTACTCAAGTTTCTTGGCGTCCGCGCCCGGAGCATTCATCGCCAAGCAAGCAGGTCTGCCGCAGCCCGAGAAGCTGCGTCGATACAAGGCGGGCGAGCCACCTCTGGCCGGACCCGTGCTGATCGGCGGCAACGGCCGACTCGTCGAGCCACTGCGCGAACTGCTCTCCGACTACCCCCAGGCCCAGGCCCACGACGCCAAATACGGCGCGCTGGTGTTCGACGCCACAGGCATCGGCAACGTAGCCGAGCTCGAGCAGCTGTTTCAGTTCTTCCAGCCCGTCATCCGCGATCTCGCACCATCGGCGCGCGTCGTGGTCATCGGCACCACCCCTGAGGAGACCTCGAGCGTCGACGAGCACATCGCCCAGCGTGCGCTCGAAGGCTTCACCCGCAGCGTCGGCAAAGAGGTCAAGCGTGGCGCGACGGCTCAACTGGTCTACATCTCGCCGAAGGCCTCCGCCGGTATCTCCGGCCTCGAATCCACTTTGCGATTCTTGCTCTCGGCCAAGTCGACCTTCGTCGACGGTCAGGTCATCGTCGTCGGTGACGCCGACTCCGAGGCTCCTGCATCTTGGGACAAGCCGCTCGCCGGCAAGGTAGCCGTGGTGACCGGCGCGGCACGCGGCATCGGCGCAACTATCGCCGAGGTTCTCGCTCGCGATGGAGCAACCGTCATCGCGGCCGACATCCCCTCCTCTGGTGAAGAACTGTCGGAGACCGCCAACAAAGTCGGCGGCACTGCCCTTGCACTCGATGTCACGGCCGAGGACGCCGGCGAGGTTCTCGCCAAGCACCTCCTGGAGCGCCACGGCGGCGCCGACATCATCGTTCACAATGCTGGCATCACCCGCGACAAGACTCTCGCCAACATGGACGAGAGCCGCTGGAACTCCGTCATCGGCGTCAACCTTGCTGCCCCGCAGCGCATCACCGATCACCTCGTCGAGACGGGTGCGCTCAAGGAAGGCGGACGCGTCGTCGATGTCTCCTCCATCGCAGGCATCGCCGGCAACCGTGGCCAGACCAACTACGGCACGTCCAAGGCGGGCGTCATCGGGCTGGTGCACGCATCGGCTCCGGTACTGGCGAAGAAGAACATCACCATCAACGCTGTTGCACCCGGTTTCATCGAAACCGCTATGACAGCCGCTATTCCGTTCGCCACCCGCGAGGCCGGCCGACGCATGAGCTCGCTCCTGCAGGGCGGCCAGACAGTCGATGTCGCGGAACTGGTCTCGTACTTCTCCAGCCCCGCATCGAATGCCGTCACCGGCCAGATCGTTCGCGTCTGCGGACAGAGCCTTCTCGGCGCATGAGCGTCGTGAAGCTCACCGAGCAGCCCAAGACGTCGACGATATACACGGCAGCCGCCCTCGGTGCAGTGCCGTTTCTGGCCTCGAAGTCTTCCTCGGCGCCGAGCACGGTATTCGAACTGCCCGGCCTGCGCGTGGACCTCGAAAACCTCGCCGGTTATTGCCGGGCAACGGGATTGCGGTTCGGCGACACTTTGCCGGTGACGTATCCGTTCACGATCGTCTTCCCGACGGTCATGAAGCTGATGGTGTCCAAGGGCTTTCCGTTTGCCGCTATCGGATCCGTCCACGCCGAGAACGTCATCGAGCAGTTTCGGAGTATCTCGTCCTCGGAACCGCTCGATATTCGGGTACACGCGGAGAACCTGCGCGAACACCGCAAAGGTTTGCTGATCGACGTCATCAGCGAGGTCAGCGTCGGACGCGAGTTGGTCTGGAAGCAGACTTCCAGCTTCCTCAGCCTGCAAAAGACGTCTCTGTCCGGCGGTCCACGCGAAGCCCCGCCCGCTGACGAGGTTCCGCCGCCCCCGACCAGCACGCTGCGAGCAGATCAGAAGACGATCAGCAAGTACGCGTCGATCTCCGGCGACCGAAACCCGATCCACGTGTCTTCGCTGGGCGCCAAGGCCTTCGGTTTTCCGAAGACCATCGCCCACGGAATGTGGAGCGCGGCAGCGCTACTGAAGATCGTCGAGGGTCACATTCCAGAAAAGGTCACCTACAGCGTGCGATTCGGCAAACCGATCATTCTGCCGGCAACGGTGAATGTGTACGCCGAATCCGTCGGGACCGGCTGGGATCTGTCACTGAAGAACCCGAAGAAGGGTTACCCGCACCTCACCGCAACACTGAGGTAGCGCACTCGTCGATATCGGAGCCACGGATCACGTTCATCCGTGGCTCCGATATCGGTAGTGCTGCAACATGACCGAACTACAGGGACGTTGCAGTTTTCTTGCCAGCCAGTCCGCGCCACGCAAGATTCTCGAGCAGGTCCGCCGCCGCGTCGACCTCGATCTCTCCGCCGGCGACGCGGTCGGAGACGGCCTCGCCCGCACCGACCAGCGCAACCGCCATCAATGCGAAGTTCTGTTCGGGTTGAGGGTCTTTGGTGCTTCGCTCGAGCAGAGTGGCGGTGAGTTCTATCAGTCTGTCGCGGCTGCTCTGTACCTGCGAAGCAAACTTGGTCTGCCCAATTGCCTGACGGTAGAGCACCATCCACGACTGACGGTGTTCGCCGACGAATCCAAGGAATCCTAGAAGAGCGCTCCGCAACTGCTCACGCGGTGTCAGCGTCGGATCGGCAGCAGGAGTCAACGCCTCGACGAATTTGAGACCCTCGCGATGAATGCAGGCCGCGAAAAGTTCGTCCTTGGAGCCGTAGTACAGATACAGCATCGGTTTCGAAATCGCCGCCTTCTTGGCGATCGCATCCATCGACGTCTCGTGAAAACCGTTCTCGGAGAATACATCAACCGCCGCGTCGAGCATCTGCTGCTCTCGGACGGCTCGGGGCAATCGCTTGGTGCCGCCAGCCATGTGTCCTCCAAACCAAGGTCGAACTCATGACCCTACTCCAAAGTAAGGAGGCGTGCGTCACTACAGGCTGCGAAGCTAGCAGGCACCTTTGAAGCGCGCGACCGTTGCTGCAGCCTGATCCACCTCCGCTGCCGGCAGCCGGCCCGTCGCCACCGCATCCTCCAGATTATCCAGCACCTGCGGCACCTGATCGGTGGTCAACCACAAAGCCACGTCGGCGCCCGCGACGAGCGCTGCCTCGACTGCAGCGACAATCCCCAGCCGATCGGTAATGGCAGCCATGCCGGAAAGATCGTCGGTGAAGATCGGTCCGGTGAAAGGCGCAGCGCCGTAACCCACGCCGTCACGGAGCAACGTCATCGCTGCGGGACTGATGCTGGCGGGCTCACCGGGAATCGTCAGCCCCGGCACATCGAGATGCCCGGCCATCACTCCGACTCCCGTGGTCGAAAGCGCAGCAAACGGAATCAGATCGGATTGGAGCAACTGATCGAGCGGCGGGGTGGTCACTGCACCGGTGTGCGAGTCTCCAGAACCTGAACCATGGCCCGGAAAGTGCTTGATGACGGGCATGATCCCGGCGTCGCGCAGGCCTTGTGCATAGGCGCCCGCATACTCGATCACCTCGCCCGGATCTGCGGAGTAGGAACGATCACCGATCACCGAATCGTCCGGCTGATCACTGACGTCCACGACGGGTGCGTAGTCGACCGTCACCCCGAGGTCCGCAAGTCCGCGGCCACGTTCGAGCGCCATCTGATAGGTCTCGTCCACCGTCATCGTCTGCGCTGTCTCGCGCGCCGACGGATCGGGTCCGAGCAGGTCCTTCACGCGAGATACCCGGCCGCCCTCCTCGTCGATGGTCACCATCGGGGGAACGGCGGCAGCCGCGTTGATCTGCGGAACCTCACGGCCCGCGAGCGTCGAGGAGTCCGTCCAACTGCCGATGAAGATGCCGCCCACCTGCTCCGTCGCCATCACGTTCACCGCGTCGGCGGTTCCCGTCACGCCGACAGTGAGCAACTGAGCCAGGCGCTGGCGTTCGGTCAATTCCTGGACGAAGGTGGCGCACGCGTCGACAGGCGGGGCGACCGTCGTCGATTCGGTCGTCGGTGCGGCAGCGGAGACAGAAGCCGCAGTGGCAGCGGGCGCCGCCTCGGGGCTGCTTCCACTGCATCCAGCGAGGACACCGACTCCCAGAACCACTGCGGCGACAGGCATGGGGGAACGGAACTTCATCATGAGACCCGACGGTAGCGGAGTCACCCGTAGCGCCGCGATTCACCGGCTGTCCGCGATACGCTTGAAGCAAAGCGACTTCAGGAGGGAAATCGAGATGCCTGCAGATCTGATCCTCATCGCCTACGACGGCTCCGACAACGCCAAGCGTGCAATCGAATACGCCGGACGATTTTTGACCACCAAACGCGCCGTCGTCATCACCGCGTGGGAACCCATGGTGCGTCAAGCAGCCCGAATGTCCGGGTTGTCCGGCGTCATGCAACCCGAATGGATCCCCGAAGACGAAGCTGAGGACGTGGCTCTCACCGACGCGAAGGCCACCAACACCGAAGGCGTTGCGCTGGCCGAGAGCGCGGGCCTCGAAGTCGAAGGCCATTGCGCCGAGTGCACGACGGCGATCTGGAGTGCCATCGTCGAAAAGGCCGATGATCTCGACGCCGACATCATCGTCGCGGGAACCCGTGGGACAACCGGGCTTCGTTCGCTACTGCAGAGTTCGGTGGCCGAACACGTGCTGCGCCACAGTCACCGGCCCGTACTGATCGTTCCGCCCGGCCAGTAAGGCGCGTGCACCCAGGCCTCGATCCGTCCGGGTGATACCGTGATCCGCGCGCTGGTGAATTTGGCCGCCGCAGATGCTACACAGATGCTACCCGTCGACGAAAGTAGAGAACCCAGATGAGTTTCGCTGTGCCAGGAGTGGTTGCTGCGGTAGTCGGCGTTGTGTTGGGTGCCGGAGTCGTGCTCGGAGTGACTGCGGCGGCGTCGGAGAATTCACGTCCCGATATCGACCGCAGCGGCAATGCTGATTCTTCTTTGCTGAACCAGGTTGAGTACGGCAGCCGCTGAAACTGCAGGCTCGATTTCTTCCGAACCACTTGGTCGCAGGTGGTTTTACGGGGTCTCGGCTCTAGCGTTTCTGCTCTCTTTCCTGCAGGTCCCCGGCTACACAGTCGCAGACACCAAATACGACCTCGCCCAGAATCCACTCGGATTTCTGGCGCGCGCGTCGCATCAATGGACGTCCCAGGCACCGCTCGGCCAGGTCCAGAACCAGGCGTACGGCTACTTCTTTCCGCACGGTGCATTCTTCTCTCTCGGTGATGTCCTTTCGGTTCCGCCGTGGATCACGCAGCGCATCTGGTGGGCGCTACTGCTGATCGCGGGCTTCTGGGGCATTGTTCGGCTCGCCGAGGCGCTTGGTATCGGAAGCCGCAGCTCACGAATTATCGCGGCCACAGCCTTCGCACTCTCGCCGCGCGTCATCACTACGCTGGCATCGATCTCGTCCGAGACGCTGCCGATGATGCTGGCGCCGTGGGTGCTGATTCCCATCGTTCGAGCGTTCGACCCATCCCGGAACTGGCGCGGGACGCGCATGCTGGCTGCCCAATCGGCCCTCGCCGTCGCCTTGATGGGTGCTGTCAACGCCGTCGCGACAGCCGCTGCCTGCCTGGTCGGAATCGTCTGGGTCCTGTGCCATCGACCCAATCGCCCATGGTTCGTCTTCTCCAGTTGGTGGACGGCTTTCCTGGTGCTCGCCACCCTGTGGTGGATCGTCCCATTGCTGTTGCTCGGCGCAGTCAGTCCGCCTTTCCTCGACTACATCGAGTCGTCCGGGACGACGACGCAGTGGACATCACTCGCGGAGATTCTGCGCGGCACCAGCAGTTGGACGCCTTTCGTCTCGCCCGAACGTGTTGCGGGGGCAGTGCTGGTCACCCAGCCGGCGGCGGTGGTTGCGACGGGCGTGATCGCTGCGGCCGGCATCGCCGGGCTCGCCATGCGCTCCATGCCCGCGCGCGGACGCCTGACGATCATGCTGTTCATCGGAATCGTCGGGCTGACGGCCGGATACGTCGGCGAGCTGGGCTCCCCGTTCGCCGATTCGGTGAGATCGTTCCTCGACTCTGCCGGCGCACCGCTGCGCAATGTGCACAAACTCGAGCCTCTTGTCCGAATCCCGTTGGTACTGGGAATCGCTCACTTCATCTCGAAAGTTCCACTACCGGGCTCGGTATCGACTCACACGTGGCGCAGAGCCATCGCGCACCCCGAGCGAGACAAAATGGTCGCCGTCGCCGGACTGATTCTCGTCGCGCTCACCTTCTCGACATCGCTCGCCTGGACCGGCAAACTCGCCCCTCGCGGCGCCTACCAAGCAATCCCGCAATACTGGCACGACGTCGCGGACTGGCTCACCGCCAACGCGTCGGGAACCTCCCCCGACGGCTCGGATGCCGAGCGCGCGCTGGTTGTGCCCGGCGCTCCCTTTGCATTGCACACCTGGGGCCTGACCCGCGATGAGCCACTGCAAGCACTCGCCACGACGCCGTGGGCCGTCCGCGATTCGGTGCCGCTGACGCCCCCGGGCGCAATCCGAGCCTTGGATTCGGTGCAGCGCCTCATCGCCGACGGCCGGCCTTCGGCTGGACTTGCCGATACCTTGGTCGGCCAGGGTATTCACTACGTTGTAGTACGCAACGACCTCGATCCCGAGAGCTCGCGCTCGACACGACCGGTACAAGTCCACGTAGCTCTCGACGGTTCGCCGGGCCTCGAGAAAGTTGCCGAGTTCGGCGCGGAAACGTCCCTGGGTACGACTGAGGGCGTCACCATCGACGGAGATCTTCGCCCCCCGTACCCGGCCGTGGAGATCTACGCCGTGGAGTCTTCCGCAGGTGTGTCAGGGCCTTATACGGTCGACCTCGATCGTGTCCCGTTCGTGCAAGGTGGCCCAGAATCGGTGCAGCGTTTGAACGAGCAACGACGCAGCGGCGTTCCCGATCCGGTTCCCGCCGGGCCGGTAATTCTCGCCTCCGATGCTGCGGCTGCGAACATTCCAGTCGGCCGTGTCACCGTCACCGACACACCGATGAACCGAGAGACCGACTACGGGCAGGTCGACAGCCATAATTCAGCGTTGCGTTCCGCGGACGAGCCGCGGCGATCGCTGAACGAAGTAGCCGACTATCCCGTATCCGGGGCGGACACCGTCGACGCCGAATGGGAAGGCGCGCGGATTACGGCGTCGAGCTCGGCGTCGGATTCGACGCAAATCGGCGGCACCAAGCCTGGCAGCGGTGTCGCTGCCGTCGTCGACGGCGATCTCGCGACGAGCTGGGTCAGCAATGGCATCGAAAATGCTCTGGGTCAGTGGATTCAGATCGATTTGGACGAGCCAATCCAGAGCGGTCTGCTTCATCTGACCACCAGTGCAGGAACGATCGGCGATCCGATCAAATGGCTCGAGATCACCACCCCGAACGGCAGTACAGCGGCCCGCGTGGACAAGCCCGGCGAGCCGATTACGGTATCGCTGCCTGGCGGCGGAACGCCGTGGGTACGCGTGACCGCAAAATCGACGCTCAGCGGCACACGTGGCAGCCAGTTCGGTATCAGTGAACTCTCCGTCGAGGACTACTCGAATATCGATGATCCGAAGCCGGTGTCGATAGTCCACCGGGCGGTACTTCCCAAGACCCCCGCCGGCGCCGACGTCTCCGCCTGGGAGCTGGGCCAGGAATTCCCCGGGCGATCGGGATGCCTCGACACCGAGGAACGAATTCGTTGCAGCAGTGGATTATCCGTCGCTCCCGAAGAACTGGGCCGATTCTCGCGCACCCTATCGGTGCCCGCTGGAACCGCCGTCCTCCCTGAGCTGACGCTACGAACACGGCAGAGTCCCGAACTGGAAGCCCTTCTCTCACAGCCTGGTCGGCCGACTGCAAGTGGAGCATCCGATGTCGGCGACCTCCACGGTTCGGCCTTCGCCGCCACGGACGGTGATGACCGGACGTCGTGGACAGCCCCGGAGAAGAGCATCAAAAGCCAGGCGGGCACGCAACCGACCCTCACCATCACATTGCCCGAGCCGACGCTCGTCGATGCGCTCACCTTCTCCCCCAGTCTTGGCACTCTCCCCGCCCATCCGACCGCGGTGGCAGTGAACCTCGGCAACGGACCACAGGTTCGGGAGATAGACCCCGACAGCCCCACCACAGTCGATCTCGCCCCCCAGATGACCGACCGCGTCGTGGTCTCGATCGTCGACTGGGACGGTGTACTCGACAAGAATTCCCTGGGCTTCATACAGCCGTACCCGCCGGGACTAGCTGAAGTGACAGTGCTCTCCGGTGCCCGCGAAGTGGGCACACCACTGGACGAGGACCGTTCGATCACCGTTGAATGCGACGTCGGCCCTGTCGTGTCGATCGCCGGTCAAACCGTCCATACATCAGTGACAGCGACTGCGGCACAACTCCGTTCAGGTCTGCCGGTGAAGGCCACGATCTGCGAGGGGCCTTTCCCTGTACCCAACGAAACCCTCAATCCGATCCCGTTGCCGGAAGGCAAGCAGGACGTCGTCGTCGAACCAGGTGCAGCATTCTTCGTCGATGGAATGCGGTTGCGCACCATGCCCGTTCCCGCCGCGAGTCCGGTCAGCTCCGATCAGACGGCCGCAAACACAACGGCATGGACGGCCGACCATCGCGAAATCGAAGTCTCGAGATCCGCTACCGACCAACTGCTCGTCGTACCCGAAAGCAGTAATATCGGGTGGCGCGCAAAATCGGTTGGCGCAGGCGAACTGACTCCGGTGGTGGTGAACGGATGGCAACAGGGATGGATCGTCCCGGCTGGGACATCCGGACCCGTCGTACTCGATTACCCGTCGAACAAGTGGTATCGACTCGGAATCTTCGGCGGATTATTTCTACTGATTCCACTGGTGTTCTGCGCATTTCGACGCAGTAGCGCCGCACGTTGCCCTGCGCCGCGGCCGTGGCGTCGCTCTGCCGTCGGGTGGGTCGCCCTTGTAGCCGCGTCCGCTGTCATCGCGGGAGTGGGCGGCGTCGTGGTCGTGGCGGTTCTCGGCGCCGCGGCCGCCGGGTTACAGAAGTTGTACGGCTCTTCCGTCGCAGCGCGGACATTGGCGGTGTCCGCTGGAGCGGGGACGCTCCTGAGTGTGGCGCTGCTGTCCAAAGGTCCATGGCGTGCACCCGACGGATACATCGGGCATTCCTACCTCGTTCAACTGGCAGCTTTGCTCGCCTTGGTGGCCGTTGCTTTGAATGCGCTACGCCGAACCGGGTCCTCGACCAGCGCATAACTCGCCGCAGCAACCGGAATCGAGAGTGCCAAAGTCACGATCAACACCAGCACGAAGTCGCCGGAGAACGGACTGACGCCGAACACCGGGAACACCATGGCCAGGATCACCAGGTGCCAAATGAAAATTCCGTACGACCAGCGCCCCAACGCAAGGGTGATCGGATGCTCCAAGACGGGGCGCCGGCGGTGGCCGTCGGCAAGTACCAGAGGCGCCAACAGTGCAATCGCAAGGATTGCGCCCAGAACCACTTTTACTTCGAACTGCCACGGTTCGGGGCGAATGAGGCCCTGCGGTCCCGCGAGCGGAGTCGCCGACAAGGCGAACGCTGCAACCGCGATCCCCCCCACCACGACATGGCGCTTCGCGAGGCGATGGAGCCACGTTTCGCTGCGCGTCGAGTACTCCGCCAGGAGCATGCCGGCCGCGAACCACGAAAGGTAACCGGGGAGCCAGTTGTCGTGATGGATGTGCTCGGGCGTCGACACTGGAATGAACGCCCACGACAAACTCGCCACCGCGACACCGAACAGGATCGGAATGCGGTAACGCGCAGCGTCGCCCCGCAACCGCAGCATCAAAAGACCGACTACCGGTAAAAGCAGATAGAACGCGACCTCGACCGACAGACTCCACATCTGCGTCATGCCCCCGGTCAGGGTCAACGGAACGAACACCTGGGTCAGCGACAGGTTTGCCATCCATACGCGCCAACCACTTCCGGTATCCGGCAGAAACAGCAGCACCAAGATCACCACCACCCAATACGCAGGGAGGATACGAACGGCACGGGAATAGAGGTATCTCCGGATCGGTTGAACAGTGCCGAGTCCCCGCGCCTGCGCAGCATGCGGACGCCACAGCAGATACCCCGACAGGGCGAAAAAGATCGCAACAGTCAGATCGAACCGGCCCCAGATACGGCCCATGATGGGCGAACTCGCCGCCCCCGTCTGGAATGCGACGTGCGTGATGATGATGCCGATCGCCGCGAACGCGCGCATGCCTTCGAGCGAAGGCACGAACCCGCGTAGCGGCACCACAGCACGCGGCAAGGACTCGGTCGGTGTGTTCATCATCGATCAGTCAATCACTTGATCGTCTTTCTACTGACCTCGCGGCCAGAAGAGCCGAATGCAAAACTCGGCTGTGATCGGGCGTGCCCGCGACTGTGCAGCGTGATCACTGTTACTGTCACCTGCGACGTGGCGATACCAATCGGACACTCCTGGCTGGGGGCTTGAAATTCCTCGGCCTGTCGGGGGTTGAAGCAGAGGCACGCCGGTAAAACTACTAAGGAGATTCTTACATGGCGGAGCGCTCAGGGCCGAGCCGGATTGTTGCCCTCGCACTCGTTGGGCTGGGTGCATTTCTACTTGTTGCAGCCATCCTCATTCCGACTTATACGGTCCCACGGCTCGAGAAGACCCCTCTCGATCTGGAGGTGACTGCGGTGTCCGACGGCACCGGCAGCGTCCTCAACTCGGCCTCGCTTGCCGCAGGCAAAGCCGAAGTCGACACCAACGTTCCTTTGGTCTCGCAGCGATACGTCACTGTCGAGGAACCCTCGAACGCAGATGTGGTCACGGTGCAGGCCGGACAGACACTTCTACGCAGTGACAAGCAGGGCGAGACCGGTCTGCTGACCGCGAGCGTCGACCGTGTCACCGCAGATCGTGTTACCGCGATGCCCGTCCAAGATCCGATCGGAACCATTCAGGTGCAGGCCGACAAGCCCGCCGAGGAAGTTGCGCACACCGGACTGCAGTACAAGTTCCCGTTCAACGCCGAGCAGAAGTCGTACCCGTACTTCGACGTCAACGTGCGCGCCACCAAGGACATCGATTTCGTCGAAGAAACCGAAATCAATGGCACCACCGTTTACAAGTACGAGCAGACAGTCGGCCCCGTCGACCTCTCCGAGGTAGTCACCACTCCGACGAACAAGTTGACCCTGCCTGCGGCCACGTGGGGCGTGGAGGGCGACGCTCCCGTCACGATGACGCGGTTCTACGAGAACCAGCGCACCGCGTGGGTCGAACCCGAGACCGGTGTCGTCGTCAAGGGTCAGGAAGACATTCACCAGTACTACTCGCGTACCGCAGGTCAGCCCGAGGTCGACGTGCTCAACGCCACGCTCACCTTCGACGAGAACACCGTCGAATACCAGATCGCGCAGGCCAAAGACGGCATGGACCGGCTCTCGCTGTTCGGACGCACCATCCCGATCATCGCGGGCATCCTCGGTGTCATCGCACTGATCGCAGGCGTCCTGATCGGCATCCGGGGTGGCAACGGACCTAACCGTCCAGTGCGCACCACAGGGCCGCAGTACACCGGCGGCGGCGGTGGCGGCGACGCGCCAGTCCCGAACGAGCCCTACACCCGCGATTGGACGACAGATCGCACCGAGGTCATTCCTCGGACGGATCTCTCGAAGGAGTAAACGCCTCCGGCACTCGAAGCTCGAGCGCCCTCCGGCACAGTGGTGCGGTTCGATGTTCTCCGGAGCATCGAACCGCACCATTTCTGTATCAGGACCAATTTGTGACAGAGGGGGCTGCGTAAGACGGGGCTCTGTCAGGCGGGGCTTCATCCGAGTCGCAGCTTTGTCGGAATCACGGCGGCATCAGGAGTACAGCGGCGTCAGGACCACGGCCGCAGCGGACCCAGGGCCGGATCAGGATCGGGTCAGGGCAACGACGCTCACGATCAGCGCACACACGGCAGCGACGGATGCAGCGATGACGACGAACTGCAAGACCGTGGACGCAACGGTGAAGAACAGCACCACCTCGACCGCCAGGCCCAGCCATGCGACGACCGCGAGCGACGTCCGGTTGCCTGCGATCGCCCACAGCAGTCCGCTCTGCAGCACGGCCAGGCACGCGCCCTGGAGCGCGAAAATCCAAATATAGCCCTGAACAGGCGCATAGCTCTCGCCGACGACGGCCGGCAAAAGCGGGGACGCCGCCGCAGAGCCCACAACCAGGATCGCGCCGATCCCCGCGACGACAGCCAGCGCCGAACGTAGGGCCGACGCCGACTCGGACGGGTTCGCCATCCGCGGATACAGAACGACGCCCACTGCCTGCGGCAGCCAGAATGCCGCTTTCGTCGCCACTGCACCGAGGGCGTACAGGCCTGCTTGTTCCGAATCGAGGAGTGCCTTGGCGAGAACAAGGTCCACGGCCGACAATCCGATCAGCGCCAACTGCACCTGAGAGGCGCGGAGCACGTTGCGCACACTCGGGGAACCCTTGCGCTCACCCGGTGTCGGCGACGTCGTCAGTCGAGCCCCCAGCGCCACTACGGCCGTCCCGGCGGCGCTGGCCGCGAGCACGAAGCCGGGGCCCCCGCCGAAGGCAAGCACCACGACGGCGGGCACCACCTTGCCGATGCCTGCGCCCGCCAGGACGAGGCTCAACCGGCCGAACCTGGCAGACCCTTGAAGAAGGCCCTGCTCGCTCGCAAGCAACACCAGCACGGGAGCCACGACCAGTGCCGACGCGGTCGCCAACACTCCGGTGTTGAGCGCCCACGCGACCACGGGCGTCAGCACGAGCGCGAGTACTGCCACCACCGCGGATGCGCGGTAGCCGAGTTGCCGGAGTTCTGCACTGCCGCGGCCTCGAACCACTTCGCGGGCGATGACGGATTGCAGCGCCAACGCGGGCACGGCCAGGACGAGTTGCGCTGCGAGCAGGCTCGCGAACTCGCCGTATCCGGTGACGCCGAGGAATCTACTGGCAGGCACATGCAGCAGGTACGACGCCGCGTTGGCGGCCATCGAGCCGGCCGTCACCATCGTCATTCCGGCGACCGCCGAGGTGCTCACGGTGCGGGAAGGCATGCGAACACGGTATAGGGTGCCGAAGGTGGCGTGGACGCAGCGCAGTCGAATGGCAGCACCCGCAGCGTTCAGTCTGATTCTGGCGCTGGTCATCATGGGCCCTCTGCTCGGCCCCGGTTATCTACTGCTGCGTGACGCGGTCAGTACTCCGCGCTCGTATTTCACCGACTTTGCTTTCGGGTCGACCGATGCTGCTGCGCGGGCAGTTCCGCAGGATGCTTTCGTGGCAGGATTGTCGACGGTCTTCGACGGCGGTATCGTCGTGAAAGCTATTCTGCTGCTGGCGCTTTGGTTGGCCGGATGGGGCGGCGCACAGATGGCGCGTACGCTGCTTCCATCAGCGGGCACACCCGCCCTTCTGACGGCATCGACCGTCGCAATCTGGAATCCGTACGTAGCGGAGCGACTGCTGCAAGGACATTGGAGTCTGCTGGTCGGCTACGCCGCCCTCCCCTGGACGGTCGTCGCTGCCATGTCGTGGCGTCGCCGCGGTCGCTGGGCATGGCTGGCAGTCTGCCTCGCGGCTGCCGGTCTGACACCGACCGGCGCATTACTGGCCACCGCGGTCGCTCTCCTCGTCGTGGCCACAGCCGGCTCGGCGGGAACGGCAGCCACGACCGTGCGACGGGTTCTGGTCACGGCGGGACTCGCTGCAACGGCGTCTCTGCCATGGCTCGTCGCCACGGCATTGTCCGGCAGCGGGACGGTGAATTCAGATCCAGCAGGTGTAGCGGCGTTTGCTGCACGCGCGGAACCCGGTCTCGGAACTCTCGGCAGCCTCGCCGGACTCGGCGGAATCTGGAACTCAGACGCCGTCCCGACGAGCCGCACGTCATTGTTCGCGGTGCTGGGCACAGCGCTACTTCTGCTTGTCGTGGCGATGGGCATCGGCCCCCTGTGGCGTCGACGCGCCAACCCGATCATCTCGGCGATCGGTGTACTTGCTGCTGTCGCCATCCTCGGGGCCACACTCGCGGCGACAGGGCCGGGGCTGCGCGTCGGCGAATGGGCAGCCTCGGCGGTGCCCGGCGCGGGACTGTTGCGCGACGCCCAAAAATGGGTCGCGTTGGCGATGCCCTTCTACGTTCTCGCCGCTGCTGCGGGCGCGGCCTGGTTGGGCGTGCGGTGGCGCCACTCGTGGGCCGGCGCCATCGTTGCCATCGCCGCAGTGCTCATCGCCCTGCCCGACCTCGGCTGGGGCGTCGGCGGTCAACTCAGACCCGTCGAATATCCGGCGTCGTGGGCTCGCGTTGCCGCCGAACTCGACGGTGGCAACGGAGACGTCGCGGTCCTGCCGGCAGGGATGTTCAGGATCTTTCCCTACAGCGGCCGGGACCCCGTCCTCGATCCAGCGCCGCGCATGCTGCCACTGGACGTACTGCAGACGGGCGAACTGCTCGTGGCAGGCGGCACTGTCCGCGGGGAGGGGACGCGAGCCGAAGCCGTCGAGGCGACGCTGTTGGCCGGCGGGAGCGCCGCGGATCTGCTTGATCTCGGCGTCGGCTGGGTCCTGGTGGAACGTACGACGCCGGGGCGGCTCGGGGATTCGGCGAAGACTCTCGATCGACTGCCGGAGGTATACCTGGACGACGAACTCGCGCTCTACCAGGTGCCCGGCGCGGAGTCGACGCACTCCGACAACCGCGTCATCATCGCCGCGCACATCGCGTGGCTGACGCTACTGGTTGGCGGACTCGGCTGCGCGGTACTGCCCCGGCGATACAAGACCTGACACGTGGGTGCCCGACACTGATGCCGTCAGCACACGCGCAACGCCCTGGGTGCATTGGTCCCACGAAAATTCACGGGCCCTGACTCTCGCCTTCTCACCCAGATCAGCGCGAAGGTCGGCGTCGAGAAGCAATTCACCGATCGCTTCGGTCAATGCCGACACGTCGCGATCGATCCCCTCGGAACCGACGAGCACACCCGTCACCCCGTCGATGATCGAGTCGGTCAGCCCCTTGGAACTGCGATAACCGACCGTCGGCACACCATGCTGGGCAGCCTCGACGACGGCCAGACCCCATCCCTCCTTGCGGGAAGGCATCACGTGCACCCAGGACCGGGAAAGCAACTGGTGTTTACGGTTCTCGTCGACGTGGCCATGGAACGTCACAGCGCTCGACATGCCCAACTCCTCGACGCGTTCGCGGAGGTTTTCCTCCCACCAACCGCCACCGATGATGTCGAGATGCAGGCCGGGGATCTGAAACCGAAGAGTGGCAGCGGCGGCGAGCGCATCCTCGATCTGCTTGTGCGGAACCAACCGCGACAGAACCGACAACGATGGATACGGCGTCCTGGTGTGCTCGCCGCCGAGCGGAGTCGAGGACGGCACGTCGTCCACTCCGTTGCGCACCACGGCAACCCGTTCGCGGTCGACGCCGAGGGCAACCAACTCGTCCGCCGAGGGCAACGACACCGTCAAGTACTGATTACGACGGTGAACTCGCGGAGAGACCGTGCTTTCGAGCCACCATCCGAGCTTTGCCATCATCGGGCCCGCAACGGGCCATTGCTCACGATGGCAGTGGTGCACGAGCAGTGTGACGGGCGCTCCCGAGACGAGTCGGGAGAAGAATGGGATGCCGTTCTGCGTGTCGACGACTGCGTCCGGACTGATGCCCTTCAACGAACCGAACCCGAGCCGGCCTGCGACGATCGCACCGAGCGCGCGCGGATAGACACTCAGCCGGCCGCCGGCTCGACTGATCCGAATACCATCGACAATTTCCTCGGCAGGAGCGCCGGGATACGACGCGGTCCGCAGCGTCACCTTCACGCCACGGGCGGCCAGACCAGCACCGACCTGCTCGAGATAGCGCTCACTCCCGCCGCCCTGAGGGTGGCCGATATCGCGCCAGCACAGTAAAAGCACCTCGTGCACAGCTTTCGTCCCCCATCACGGCTCATGGATATGAGCTCGAAGACACCCTAGCGGTTCGCCTGGCCCCAGGAATGGCCGACATGTCTGCCTCACTAGTGTTTCTCCTCGTGTCTGCTTCTCCCGTCGCCCGCATTATGGTGCGAATGTCGCGTTCGACCCGTTCGATCGGCCGCAAGGCGCGTGTCCTCACGCTGGGATCGTCGGTGACGCGCCAGTTCGCCGACCGGGCGTCGCTGCAGCGATCGGTGAGCCTGCTACGCGATTTCGGGCACGAACAGAGCGCCCCTGACATCTTCTACAGTGCCCTTGCCCGTGATTCGGTCGAACTGATCGGCGACCTGTACCACGGCCTGACCAACCGGCCCCTTCGCGACCGCGTCGTGCTCGACGTCGGCGGCGGCCCCGGCTACTTCGCCCAGGTCTTTCGCCGCAGCGGTGCGCGCTACATCCCAGTCGAACCGGACGCCTCCGAAATGCACGCCGCGGGACTCACCGTGCACGGCAGCGTCCGCGGATCCGGAATGGCGTTGCCGTTCCGCGACAACAGCGTCGATATTTGCTTTTCCTCCAACGTCGCCGAGCACGTCCGCGAGCCCTGGACCATGGCCGAGGAGATGCTTCGTGTCACCAAACCCGGCGGGATGATGGTGCTGTCGTACACGCTGTGGTGGGGGCCGTTCGGTGGACACGAAACCAGACCCTGGCACTACCTCGGCGGGGAGTACGCAGCCAGGCGCTACCGCCGAACTCACGGGCAAGAACCCAAGAACCGCTTCGGCGAGTCACTCTTCGATGTCGGCGCAGCCGACGGACTTCGCTGGGCCCGCAACACACCCAACGGACGCTTGCTCGCAGCGTTTCCGCGCTACCACCCGTGGTGGGCGTGGTGGCTCATCCGAATTCCCATCGCGCGCGAACTCCTCGCCAGCAACCTCGTCGTAGTCCTACGCGCAAACTGACGCGCGCGTTCGAACCGCGTCATTCCCGGGGCTGCACTGCTCACCCGACTACGTTGGAGCGATGACAGCGCTCGCTTTGGATGTAGGGGGAACCAAGATAACTGCGGCCGTGGTCGGCGAAGACGGAAGGCCAGGCGAACCCCTGACCGTCCCGACGCCGACGGCCGAAGTATGGAAAGCGTGCTCCGACCTGCTCGCGGCAGTCTCCGTCGGTGCCGCCATCGACCGAATCGGAATCGCCTGTGCCGGGCCGGTCGACACCGCCCAAGGATCTGTCGCGCCGATCAACATCACGGAGTGGAAAGACGGATTCGACCTGGTCGACGCCGTCGAAAAGCAATTTCCGAATGCGTCCACGACATTGGCGATGGATGGTGGCTGCGCAGCGCTCGGCGAGCACACGTTCGGTGCAGCTCAGGGCGTCGACGACGTCCTGAGCATCGTGGTGTCGACCGGGATCGGCGGCGGTCTGGTGCTCGGCGGTCAGATCGTCCACGGACGCAGCGGCAACGCCGGCCATGTCGGCCACATCGTCGTCCCCGGTTCGACGACGCCCTGCACCTGCGGCGGCCTCGGCTGTGTCGAGACGGTATCGAGCGGTCCCTCGGCTGTGCGCTGGGCGCGTGAGCTGGGGTGGTCCGGGACGACGGGTACGGAGTTGGCTCAGTCCGCAACCGAAGGTGATGTCATCGCGATCACGACGCTTCAACGAGCAGGGGTTGCGCTGGGCCAGGCAATCGCCTCTGCGGCAGCATTGGTGGATGTGAATATGGTGGTCATCGGCGGCGGCTTCGCACAGGCAGGCCCGCCGCTGTGGGATCCGATTCAGGAGTCCGCGGCATTGCACGCCCGGCTCCGGTTCCTGGAGCAGCTGGAGATCGTTCCGGCGAAACTCGGCGCCCTCGGGACTCTGACAGGGGCGGCGGTTCTTGCGGCTTCGCCGCCCGTGTGCGGGTAGTAGGTCCCCGCACCTACTACCCACACACGGGCGCGGAGCGCACCCACGCATCTTCCCTATTTCTGGAACGTGTTCTAGTGTCGTTCCATGACCGACTTCGACACGCTGTTCATCGGCGGGCACTGGACCGCTCCATCAACAGAGGAGAGACTCGACGTCTTCTCCCCTGCCACGGAAGAGCGGGTCGGCAGCACTCCAGTCGCTGCTCCCGCCGATATCGATGCTGCCGCGACCGCGGCACACACAGCCTTTGAATCGGGCCAGTGGGCCCGAACCTCGCCGGCAGAACGGGCACAGGTTCTCGCGCGTGCCGCCGCTCTGATCGAGGAGCGCGCCGCTGAGATCGCCGACGTGATCTCCGACGAGATGGGCGCCCCGCCAGCGATGGTCGGGATGCTGCAACAGACCCCGGGGCTCGCGGTCTTGAACTACTACACCCAGCTCGCCGAGACGTTCCCGTGGGAGGAAAAGCGCCACGGCCTGTTCGGTGAGACGAAGGTGACGCGCGAACCAGTCGGCGTCGTCGCTGCAATCATCGCCTGGAATGTTCCTTTGTTCTTGGCGATCAACAAGCTCGCTCCAGCCCTACTCGCAGGGTGCTCGATTCTGCTCAAGCCCGCTCCGGAAACCCCTCTCAGCGCGAATCTCCTAGCGGATATCTTCACCGAAGCAGGAGTACCCGAGGGCGTTCTGTCAGTCCTGCCCGGCGGCGCCGCCACCGGTGAATACCTCGTCTCGCATCCACTCGTTAACAAGGTGACGTTCACCGGCAGCACGGCCGTCGGACGCTCGATCGGCGCGACCGCCGCCCAGCAACTCAAACGATGCTCTCTCGAACTCGGCGGCAAATCGGCAGCAATCCTGCTCGAGGACATGGACGTGGCGTCGACGATGCCGATGCTCTTGATGTCCGGCTTCATGAACAGTGGCCAGGCGTGCGTTGCACAGACACGGGTTCTCGCCCCCCGCTCACGGTACGACGAGATCATCGAGGCCATGGTCGCGGGCGCGAGCTGGATGAAGGTCGGAGATCCGAAAGACCCGGCGACACAACTCGGTCCGCTCATCTCGGAAAAGCAACGTAGCCGCGTCGAAGGCTACATCGCCAAAGGAAAAGAAGAAGGTGCGCGCGTCGTCCTCGGGGGTGGACGTCCTGAGGGAGTCGACAAAGGCTGGTTCATCGAACCGACGATCTTCGCGGATGTGGACAACTCGATGACCATTGCCCGCGAGGAAATCTTCGGGCCGGTACTAGCGGTCATCCCCTACGATTCGGAGGACGAGGCCATCAAGATCGCCAACGATTCCGAGTACGGTCTAGCCGGCTCGGTGTGGACCACCGATATCGAGCATGGTCTCGAGGTGGCCGCACAGATTCGCACTGGTACGTATGCCATCAACTGGTACGCCTTCGATGCCAGTTCGCCGTTCGGCGGCTACAAGAACTCCGGCATCGGCCGCGAGAGTGGCCCTGAGGGTCTCGATGCCTACTGCGAACTGAAGTCGGTCCTCATGCCGCCGGGATACACGAGCTGAGAAGAAAAAATGGGGTCCGCCGCGGTGGCGGACCCCATTTTTTTATGACCTTCGCGGTGAGTGCGAATCCTTGACCTGCGGCGGATTCGCACTCTCGTGCACTACGCGCCCAGACGCTGCTTGAGGGCCTCGAACTCGTCCTTGATGCCGTCAGGCAGCTTCTCACCGATGAATTCGAACCACTCTTCGATCAGCGGAATCTCGGCCTTCCACTCGTCGATGTCGACATCGAGCGCCTCAGCGAGATCCTGCGTGGTGGTGTCGAGACCGTCGATATCGAGAGCCTCCGGTGTCGGAACTACGCCGATCGGCGTCTCGACGCCGGCAGCCTTGCCCTCGATACGCTCCACGATCCACTTCAGGACCCGCGAGTTCTCACCGAATCCGGGCCACAGGAAGCGCTTGTCGTCGCCGCGGCGGAACCAGTTGACGTAGAAAATCTTCGGAAGCTTCGAATCGTCGGCGTTCTTGCCGAGGTCGATCCAATGCTGGATGTAGTCACCGACGTTGTAGCCGATGAAAGGCAGCATCGCCATCGGATCACGGCGAACGGTACCGACCGTGCCTTCGGCTGCGGCAGTCTGTTCGGAGCCGACGGTGGCCCCCATGAAGACGCCGTGCTGCCAATTCCGAGCCTCGGTGACGAGCGGAATCGTCGTCTTACGACGTCCACCGAACAGGATCGCCGAAATCGGCACACCCTTCGGATCGTCCCACTCCGCAGCCATCGACGGGCACTGAGCCATCGGCACGCAGTACCGCGAGTTGGGGTGCGCGGCCTTCTCGGTCGACTCGGGGGTCCAGTCGTTGCCCTTCCAGTCGATCAGGTGCTGCGGGTCTCCCTCGAGGCCCTCCCACCAGACATCGCCGTCGTCGGTCAGCGCGACGTTGGTGAACACGGAGTTGCCCTGCTCGATGGTCTTCATCGCGTTGGGGTTGGAGTCCCAGTTGGTGCCGGGCGCGACGCCGAAGAAACCGAATTCCGGGTTCACGGCGTGTAGTCGGCCGTCCTCACCGAAATGCATCCAGGCGATGTCGTCACCGATGGTCTCGGCGCGCCAACCGGGGATGGTCGGCTGCAGCATCGCGAGGTTGGTCTTGCCACATGCAGACGGGAAAGCCGCCGCGATGTAGTACGCCTTGTCCTCGGGCGAGATCAGCTTGAGGATCAGCATGTGCTCGGCGAGCCAGCCTTCGTCGTGGGCCATGGCCGACGCGATACGCAACGAGAAGCACTTCTTGCCGAGCAGCGCGTTGCCGCC
>JBBSSG010000019.1:0-31120 GCA_038242295.1 Mycobacteriales bacterium
AGCGCAGTGACACCGGGTTGGAGAAGGTCAGGATCGGCCAGCCGCGAGCCGCCGCTTCTTTTCGAAGTGCTCGGTCGGGGTTCACCGCTGTCGGATATCCGACGGCCTTCAGCATGGGAAGGTCGGTGATGGAATCGGAGTAGGCGAAACAATCTGCAAGATCGTAGTTTCTAGTGGCTGCGAGCTCGTTCATCGCCTCCACCTTGCCCTCGCCGTAGCAATAGAACTCGACGGTTCCGTTGTACTTACCGTCCTCGACTTCCATTCGGGTCGCAGTGCTGATGTCCGCACCGAGGGCCGCGGCGATCGGACGCACGATTTCTTCGCCCGAGGCCGAGACGACGACGACGTCGTGCCCGCGAAGTTTGTGATCGGCAATGAGGTCAGCTGCCTCGGCGAACACAAGAGGATCGACAATGTCGTGCAACGTTTCTGCAACGATCGAGCGGATTTGTTCAACGTTCCAACCAGCGCACATGCTCGCGATATGAATGCGCATTCGTTCCATCTGATCGTGGTCGGCGCCGGACAACAGGAAAAGGAACTGTGCATAACTGCTTTTCAGGACGGCACGTCGGTTTATGAGGCCTTGATCGAAGAAAGGTTTGCTGAAGGCGAGGGTGCTCGACTTAGCGATAATTGTCTTGTCCAGGTCGAAAAACGCGGCAATTTTTCCGGCAGTTTGTGCGGATTCGACTGCGTCTGTGCTGGCTCTGATGGTCACGATCCTCACAATAGAGGTCGGGGAGTTTTGTGTCATGACCGATACTGGCAACCCCTACTGTTGAACTTGCAAACAGCGTGTGAGCCGGGTGTAGTATCGAGATGTCCGATTCGTTCGGGCCCGTTCAGCCCGACCCCCCGGGGCTGAACCAAACGACCCTCGCCTCCTCCCCCCCTGGCGAGGGTCGTTTTTTGTGCCGGGCCTGGAGTGAAAGTGGTACTCCCGTCCGATAATTCATCCACACCCCCTGGATTCATCCACATTCGACGTGCACCCTGTTTCTTTGTAATGCACTTCGGCGCAGGCTCCGAGACATGGATTTGGATCGAGTACCGGAGAACGGGCGACGCCCAGTTCTGCTCATAACCGCAGACCCCGCGCTTCGCGCGGATGCGCTCAGGGTTGCCGCTGCGGCGGATTGTGTTGTGCTGGAACAAGACCTACCAGTCGGTAAGTCGAGCGTTGGAAGCTCCCTGGTCCGGTTGAAGTGGGACGATGCCGCCGTCGTGCTCCTCGATGTCGAGACCTCTCGGCAAGTCCTGTCACATCGACTTCCCCGCCGAGAAGGCGTCGTAGTCCTGGCGCGAGGCGGGGCCGATGTCGAACACTGGCGGATGGCAACCGCAGTCGGCGCCGCTCGGGTGCTGGAGTTACCCCTGCAGGAGGAAGAGCTGGTTCAGCTGCTCGGGGCTGGACGCGATCGTGAATCGGGCAACGGCGGCGTCATCGCGGTAATCGGAGCCCGGGGCGGCGCCGGTGCATCGACGCTGGCGGCGTCTCTCGCACTGGCCGCCTCGGAGTCGGGCGCCGGCACACTACTGATCGACGGCGACGGATACGGCGGCGGAATCGACCTCCGGCTCGGCTGGGAGGACGCGCCCGGACTGCGCTGGTCCGGACTGGTAGTCGAAGCCGGCCGAATCTCTGGCGAGGCATTGCACGGGGCTCTGCCCTCTCACGGTTCACTCTCGGTGTTGTCCGGAGGGAGGGCAGATTCAAGCTCCGTATCCGGAGGGGTCGACGCCATCGCGGTCGCCGCTGTCATCGATGCGGGACGCCGAGCGGGAGATCTGGTCGTCTGCGACGTTCCGCGTCATCGCGGCCCGCACACGGATGCATTTCTCGATGCGGCAGACCTCGTCGTCTTGCTGGTGCCTGCCGAGTTGGGGGCAGTCGCTGGTGCGGAGAACCTCGCCGGATATCTCAGCACTCGCAACTCCAATGTCGGCTTGGTCGTCCGAGGACCGGCGCCTGGTGGGCTGCGCGGTGTCGACATCGCGCACGCCCTCGATCTACCGATGTTGGCGTCCATGCGACCTCAGCCCGGACTCGCCGAGCAAGTCGAACGCAGCGGATTCAAGCTAGGCCGTCGTACGCCTCTGGCATCGGCCTCGGCCGCGATACTCGAAACATTCGCGCGAAAGCCGCAGTCGAACCGGCAGCCGGCATGAGCGCCGTCGTCACAGGTGAGTTACTGGATCGAGTACGAGATCGCCTTGCCCAATCGGCTGAGGAACCGACCCCTGCGCTGGTAGCTGCCGCGATAAGAATCGAAGCAGGCGGCGTGCTGAGCGACACCGATCTGCTCTCCTCCCTTCGGGTCCTGCAGACCGAACTGACCGGCGCGGGCCCACTCGAATCCCTCCTGGCCGAGCCATCGGTCGCTGATGTGCTCGTCACCGCCCCAGATGAGGTGTGGGTTGATCGAGGCGCGGGCCTCGAACGTACGAAGATTCGGTTCGCCGACGAACAGGCTGTGCGCCGGCTCTGTCAGCGGTTGGCCCTGTCCGCAGGTCGGCGTCTGGACGACGCGCAGCCGTGGGTGGACGGGCAGCTCCCTGGAGTCGGCGACGGCACCTTCGGGGTTCGACTTCATGCCGTCCTGGCGCCGGTGGCTCGCGGCGGAACCTGCCTGTCGTTGCGGGTATTGCGACCCACCACACAGGGGCTGGATGCACTGGCCGCGGGCGGGGCGATAGAACCCGAGGCATTGGAGTTGCTGCGGTACATAATCGCAGCACGGCTCGCCTTTCTTGTCATCGGAGGCACGGGCGCGGGGAAGACCACGATGCTGGCAGCGCTGCTCGGCGAAGTGCAGCCGGCAGAGCGGATCGTGTGCGTCGAAGATGCGGCGGAACTCGCGCCTGCCCACCCCCACGTCGTCCGGATGGTCGCCCGGGCGCCGAACGTCGAGGGTGTCGGCGAAGTGACCGTGCGTCAACTGGTTCGACAGGCGTTGCGGATGCGGCCCGACCGGCTCGTAGTGGGAGAGGTACGCGGCGCTGAGGTCGTGGACCTGCTGACCGCGCTCAACACCGGTCACGACGGCGGCGCCGGAACTATCCACGCGAACTCGCCCGCGGAAGTGCCCGCACGGCTGGAAGCTCTTGCAGCCCTGGGCGGTATGGACCGCGCCGCGCTCCACAGCCAGCTGGGGGCCGCGGTTCACGTGATACTCCACGTTCATCGCGCAGCCAATGGGCGACGGTGCTTGCGCGAGATTGCGGTCGTGGAGCCGGACGACACGGGCCGAGTCCGAATCCTGCCGGCGTGGAATATCGATGGGGGAGACCCGCCCGGCCGCGTGCGGCTCGATCGTCTGCTCGATACACGTCTGGAATCGCGATGACGGCGCTCGGAGTTTTGCTGTGCGCGGCGGCGCTCGTCGCGATCCCGTCCGCGCAGTCCAGAGTTCCGGTACTTCGGCGGCGGACTGCAACGCGACGACTCGACGGCCGTGCTCGATGGATCGGTGTCGCCGGGCTGGTTCTTGGCGGCGTGGCAGTGGCAGCCTCGATAGGCGGCGCATATCTGGTGGGTGCAGCAGCAATCGCGTCGGCCACAGCCTGGAACCGGGCGCGAAAGTCCAGGCTCCAACGGGCCCACCGCGCGGAGCTCGACTCGCTGATCGGTGGTCTCGAAGTTGTCATCGGCGAGTTGAGAGTTGGTTCGCATCCCGCGATAGCCTGCAGTACCGCGGCCTCCGAATGTAGCGGCAGCGTGGCGCGAGCTTTTACAAGCGCCTCCGGCCGAGCACGTCTGGGCGGACTCGCGCACGAGAGCTTCAAGCTTGCCGGTTCACCGGTCTCCGACGAACTCGGGCGACTGTCGTCAGCGTGGCGGGTCGCAGACGAGCATGGTTTGGCGCTCGTCGGACTGTTGGCAGCAGTACGCGGTGACATGCTGGCGCGCAACCGTTTTCGAGATCGAACTCAGGCGGCACTCGCGGGCGCGCGAGCAACCGGAACTGTCCTGGCATGCCTGCCGATCGTCGGAGTGATCCTGGGCCAGCTGATGGGCGCAGCGCCGATCGACGTGTTGTTGGGCGGAGGTATCGGAGGAATTCTTCTGGTGCTGGGATCAGGATTGGCCTGCGGCGGTCTCATGTGGACCGATGCCATCACCGAACGGGTGTGCCGGTGATGGGGACCGCAGCGCTCTGCCTGGCGCTAGCTTTGGTCGCAGTACCGTGCGCCCCATCATCACTGAGGCGATGGGACGCAGCCCTCCAGTGCAGAGCCGACCGGCCGGCGGTGTCAGTAGTGGCTTTCGATGCGCACGCTGCCGCAACAACATTCGACCTGCTCGCGGCCTGTCTGCAAGCGGGACTGCCGACAGGCACCGCCGCAGCTGCGGTTGCTACGACAGCGCCCCCGAAGATCGCTGGCGCACTCCGTACGACGGCCGACTTGTTGAGTCTCGGGGCAGACCCCGAGTCGGCGTGGACACCGGTGTCCGCAGTGCCTGAAATCGAGTCTCTCGCGCGGATGGCTCGCCGTTCTGCGCGGTCGGGGGCATCTCTGGCCGAGGCAATTTCGGAACTCGCCGATTCGGAGCGCAAGCGGGCGGAGGACACTGCGGCCGCCGCGGCAGAACGAGCAGGCGTGATGATCAGCGGTCCGCTCGGCCTGTGCTTTCTACCTGCGTTCGTGTGCCTCGGGATAGTCCCGGTGGTCGCAGGTTTGGCGGGAAATGTTCTCGGCGGGGGACTGCTGTGAATACCGCAATGGAATTCCGAGACGGGGTCACCGTCTCGGGCACCGAAGAGGGGAAAAACAATGATGGACAATGTGATTCAGCGAGTAAATTCACGCCTGGTCATGGCCGCGGCCGACGACGACGGAATGTCGACCGCGGAATACGCAATCGGGACCATTGCGGCAGCAGCGTTCGGAGCAATTCTGTACACAGTGGTGACCGGCGACTCGATCGTGGCGGCTCTGACTGGGATTATCGATCGCGCGTTGAACACCGCTGTGTAGCCGACGAGGGTGCCGTTACGGTGGAGGCTGCGATAGGGATCGCCTCCATCGTTGCGGTAGTCGTGATGTGTATCGGCGCGATAATGGCTGTGTCGGTGCATGTTCGGTGCGTCGATGGTGCACGTGAGGTCGCTCGGTTGGTTGCGCGTGGCGACCAGGTCGAGGCCGCATCGGCGCTGGTTCCTGGCGGTGCGCGAATCTCGGTCTCGGAGAGGGATGGGTTCGTGACAGCGAGGGTGGAGGCGGATACCGCACTACCGGGCCTGACGGTGAGTGCCGAAGCCGTCGCGGCTCTCGAACCGGAGGCCCCGCAGTGAAGGCTCTGCAGTGAAGGTGCGAGACGATGCCGGCGGTATGACCGTGCTGGCCGCGTGCGCGTTGACTGCGCTCCTTGTTGTCGTAATCGCTTGCGTGCAGGTCGGTTCGGCGGTGAGCGGTCGGCATCAGGCGCAATCCGCGGCCGATCTGTCTGCATTGGCGGCGGCAGGGGCACTGGATCGGGGCACCGCAGATGCGTGTGGGGCGGCTCGTGAGGTTGTCGGCCGTATGAGAGGTGAGCTGACCGGGTGCGTCGTCGAGGGCTGGGACGTCGTAGCAACGGTGAAGATCACGTTGCCGCTCGGGCGGTTCGGTCTGCGTGACGCCGTCGCGGCGGCGCGGGCAGGGCCTGCGTGATGTATGGGCAGGGACTTCTACCCGCTCAGATCAACATCGGACGTGATTGGAACAACCCGCCCTCGTTGACTTGGTTGACGTAAATGAGGTCACTGAGATTGACACGGTTGACGGCCTAAGGAGGATCTCACATGAACACCCTCGCTGAGCAGGAACGCAAGCTCATGGACCTGATCACCCGCCGTGTCCACCAGACATTCGCCTACGCGCGCGCAGCCGGCGTCCCCGCCGACGTCTTCGACGATGTCGAGTCGATCGCCCGCTCGATGGTCGCAGCGCTTCCCACCAGCCATGTCTACGACCAGCTCGTCGGTCCGTTCTACAACACCACGGGCCTGACGCAGTGGTGGGGCGTGAGCCGCCAAGCGGTCAACAAAGCTGTCGTCGCGAACACGGTGATCGCCTGCCGCCTCGACGCCGGGCAGTGGGTCTATCCCACCTGGCAGTTCAGGGCCTCGGGAACGGTTCATCCGCACCTGATCACCCTATGGAAGACCCTGCGCGTGGCAGCCGACCCGTGGACGTGCGCAGTACGGCTGCGCAGCCCGCAATCCGAGCTCGGCAACCGCAGCGCAGCGGACTGGATCGCAGGTGGCCATCCCCACGAGAGTGCCCTGGCGCTGGCCCGCGCTGACGCGCAGCGGTGGGCTGCGTGAGCCGTGACACCGTCGCCCTCGGCCCGCCGACTAGGCCGCTGCACCGGTTCCCCGGCTGCGAGCTCACAACGGCGCAGCCGCTCATTCGCGGGCATCGCACCGGGAACGGTCCGTGGTGGTTCGCCTCCTCCGGCGGCGGCCGGTTCGATCTGACCCCGCCGCGCGGGACCTGTTACTTCGCGTTCGATGAACTCACCGCGATCCGCGAGACCGTCGGAGTGGCGCTGGCGACGACGGGGGTAATCAGTGAGAACTTCGCCGCCGCCCGCCAGCTCTCAACCCTGACCGTGCCGCACGATCATCGGGTGGCTGACACTTGCGCGGAGGAGGTCGCGGACTTTGGCTTGACCCGAGAATTTGTCTCCATGACCCCGTACGGGGTGCCGCAGGAGTGGGCTGCGGCATTCGATGCCACCTTCGCCGGATTGCGTTATCAGACCCGGTTCACCACCGGCCCGAACCCCAACGCAGTCGGCCTGTTCGGTCAAACTGGGGAGGCCGGTTGGCCGACCGATCCGAACCCCGAGCCGCTCACCGCTGCTGCTCGCCGAGTCGGCTTCACCGTCGCCAGCCCACCGCGGTCGGTGCGCATCGTCTCGCCGCCCACGATCTGATCGCAGCGGCGAATCGTCCACCACAGAACCCGCACTGGATCGCACCGGGTTGTCAGGAGGCTTTGATGTGCCCTGGGTGTGGGTGGCCATGTCGGGCAACATTCGACGTCACGCGCAATAGCTCCGATCTCGTCGATCCTCACGTAAATAGACTGTTCAATACCTATGTCTCAGATGAGTTCAGCAGAGAAGGCCTTGACGGATAGCGGCCTCTCGGCAACTGTGTACCGGCACACAGTTGCCGATCCGACAGCAGGCCAAGGTCGCCCTGAACAGAAGTGAGTTTGCTATGTGGTCGATATCACGCTTCCGCTTTCGTTCATTTCGTCTGGCATTGAGCGTGCTCATCGCTTTGGGACTCGCGGTTGTCGTTGTCGCCGCCCCGGCGTCGGCGGACACCGGGGACGGGGCGGACGCGGCATCCGAGGACAGTTTCTACACTCCGCCCATCGGCTACGGAAACACCGCGCCGGGAACCGTTTTGAAGTCGCGCCCGGTCGTAATCAAGCAACTGGAGTTGTTTCCGCTGCGCGTGCAGTCCTGGCAGTTGCTATATCGCACAACGGATTCCGACGGTAACCCATATGCCTCGGTCACCACCGTAATGATCCCGGACGGACCTGCCAAAGCGCGGCCGCTGCTGTCATATCAAATGGCGTACAACGCGATCCAGCGTGAATGCATGCCGTCGTACTCGTTGGTGCACGCCAACCCGTTGAATCTGTTGGAGCCGGCGCCGAACGCTGCGTGGGCCCTGCCACCGATGGAGATCACGCTTGCCCTGGCCGGCCTGGAGAAGGGATGGGCGGTGGCACTGCCCGACGCAGGTGGGATAGACAACCACTTTCTCACTCCGCGAGTCATGGGATACACCACGCTGGACGGTATTCGGGCCGCGAAGAACTTCGCTCCGCTGGGGCTTCCCGGCGCAGACACCCGGACAGCGCTGTGGGGCTACTCGACCGGCGGTAACACCAGTCAATGGGCCGTCGAACTGCAGCCCGACTACGCACCGGAACTACACATCGCGGGTGCCGCCTTGGGTGCCCCCGACCCGGATCTCGACGCCGCCCTGCGCGCGGTGGACGGACGCTTGCTCGCCGGCATCATCCCGCTCGGCATGGCCGGCATCGCCAAGGACTCCTCCGATGCAGCCGCCCGGCTCGATCATTTCCTGAACCCTAGCGGCAAAGCAATCGTGGCTGCCGCCGGCGCACATTGCTTCGACAAGGTCACGCTGACGAACATGTTTCGGCGCGCCGACTCACTCCTGAACGCACCACTTGATCAGGTGCTCGACGATCCGATCATTCATCGGGCGATCGAGGCGCGCAATCGTCCCACCACCTCGACGCCCCAGGCGCCGCTGTATATCTACAACGCAGTCAACGATGAGGTCAGCACCATCGGTGCCGCCGACGCGATGGTGCGCAACTACTGTTCGCACGGCGCGTCGGTGACCTACACCCGAGACAACATGCCGGATACCTTCAGCAACCACGTCATCGTCGCGTTGACCGGAGCCGGGGGCGCCTTCGCATGGCTGACCAAAGCACTCTCGGACGACCAGCCGGTACAACCGCCCGGCTGCACCACCACCACCGTATCGACGGCGGCGATCGACCCGGCCGGACTGGCCACCTTGCCCACTTTCGTTGCCGCAACGATCAAAACATTCCTCGGCCAACCGCTTGGGGCAGGCCAGTAATGTTGCGGCCCTTGCTTGAGGTGTCAGTGCCTTTGACAAGGATCTGGTCAGGCCGGTTCTTTCGGCGGTGCTAATCAGAAGAATCACTTCGGATTGTGAAACGAGTGCGCTGACGGTGGTGTCCATGAAGAGATTCGGAAGTTGAATTACCCTAGGTAAGGGCACCAAGCTTTGTTGGTGGCACCGGTTATCACGAATTAACGTGATAACCGGTGCCACGGTTAACGGTGAGGTGGGGTATGGATTCGCAAGAATTGTTGGGGCTGACAGTTTCTATGTCGTTTGGGACCGCGTCACTGGCGGCCGCGGCAATTTTGATACAACGGGTTGTCGGTGACACTCCGAACGAGTTGGTGGGGATTCGGACCCGAGCTACGAAGTCGAGCCCAGAAGCGTGGCAGTTGGCACACCGGATTGCGGCGCCTGTGTTGCGTAGTACGTTTCGAATAGCGTTGATTGGCTTAGCGATACAGCTTGTCGTGGGTTTGTGGTTGGGATTCGGTGCTATAGCATCCGCGCTATTCTCGATCGTTCTGTTCGTGGTGGTGACGGGGATGTTGATCCGCGCGGCGCTTCTCGGGGACAGAGCTGCCAACCGCCTGCAGGCAGGAAGCTAGCCCCGATCTTGTGTGAGAGGCCGCTGCCTGTCCATGTCCGGGCTCCGGTCAGTGTCGGGAAACGACATCAGCGACTCCGGAATGGGGTGAGGGCGGCAGCGCGTCGAGCAGCAAACCCTACCCACACTCGCTGCTGAATCGCCAGAGTGGCTCAACCGGCCACCGCCATACCGCTGATATGCAGCACCTACTGATGAGTGCTGCCCCAAATTTCCGCACCAACCCCGAATGCTGTTCAGAGCGCGACATTTCCGGCGGCGGACACTGTCGTCACCGAGATGAACACCCCGGACAGCCCGCCCATCTTCGCCGAGGTGATCGACAGAACCCCCGCTGCTGCCGCGATGACTGACCATGTGTCCGGGGTATAGGTGTATGCGGTGCCTGGTTGTGGCCTCGTGACGTCGTCATATGACTGCTACGCCGTTGTGCAGTCAGGTGAAGTTCGATAACCGTTGCGGCAGTTCAGGATTGAAGTCGTAGCGCCAGGTAAGGGCCCGTAATGCTGTCCGGTGACGCTGATACTTCGGCGGGTGTCCCGGTGGCAACCACGGTGCCGCCATTGTCGCCGCCGCCGGGCCCGAGGTCGATGACCCAGTCGGCGGAGGCGATGGCGTCCAAATCGTGTTCCACCATCACGACGGTGTTGCCTGCGTCCACCAACCGGTGCAGCTGGCGCATCAGCAGTGCGACGTCGGCGGGATGCAGCCCGGCGGTCGGCTCGTCCAGCAGGTAGAGGACGTTGCCGCGGCGGGCGCGTTGCAACTCGTTGGCGATTTTGATGCGCTGCGCCTCCCCGCCGCTGAGTTCGGTTGCGGGCTGGCCTAGACGCAGGTAGCCGAGGCCGATATCGAGCAGTGTCTGCAGGCTGCGGGATGCGCCGGGGATGTCGGCGAAGAACTCCGCGGCCTCGTCCACCGACATTGCCAGCACTTGCGCGATGGTCTTGTCGCGCCACGTCACTTCGAGGGTCTCCGGGGTGTAGCGGGCGCCGTGACAGGTGGGGCAGGGGCCGTAGGTGCCGGGGAGAAACAGCAGTTCTACTTCGACGAATCCTTCGCCCGCGCAGGTTGGGCAGCGTCCATCGGGGACGTTGAAGGAGAACCGGCCGGGTGCCCATCCGCGGGCTTTCGACTCGTCGGTGGCGGCGAACAGCTTGCGGACGATGTCGAACATCCCGACATAGGTGGCCAGGGTCGAGCGGGGTGTGCGTCCGATAGGGCGCTGATCGACGCGGACCAGCCGGTTGAACGTGTCGAGCCCGGCGACGTCTGACACATCGATGTCGATCTGCGCGTCGTCGTCTTCATCTGCGGCGCTGTCGAGTCGATGACGAGCCACTTCGGCTAAAACTTGGGTCACCAGCGTCGACTTCCCGGAGCCCGACACCCCTGTCACCGCTGTGAGCACCGCCAGTGGGAACGCCGCCGTCAGGTCGTGCAGATTGTGGCGGGTGACGCCGGTCAAAGTGAGCCAGCCTTGGGGCGGGCGCGCCTCGCGGAGCAAAGGTTCCGCGCGCCCGAACAGATAGTGCCCGGTGACGGACTCCTCGATCTGCTCCAGACCCGCTACGGGGCCGCTGTACAACACCCGGCCGCCGCCCTCACCCGCGGCGGGGCCGATATCGACCACCCAGTCGGCTCGCCGGACCACGTCCATGTCGTGCTCGACGACAAACAGTGAATTGCCGGAGTCCTTCAGCCGGTCCAAGACATCGAGTAGAGGCTCAGCGTCGGCTGGATGCAGGCCGGCGGAGGGCTCGTCCAAGACGTAGACCACACCGAAGAGCCCGGATCGGAGCTGGGTGGCGATCCGCAGGCGCTGCGCCTCACCGGGGGACAGCGTCGTCGAACTACGCCCCAACGCCAGGTATCCCAAACCCAGCCCGAGCAGCACTTCGATCCGGGCGAGTAGGTCCGCGGTGATGCGTACCGCCACCTCCGTGGCCTCGCCGGAGGAAGCCGTCGGGGTTGCGGCGGCCATCTCGGACTGTTCGGCGATGGGCCGCAACACAGCGGAAACCTCGGTCAGCGAGAGTGCGTTGATCTCAGCTATCGAGTATCCGGCGACGGTGACGGCCAGCGCGTCGGCCCGCAGCCCGCTACCCGAGCACTGTGGGCAGCTGACACTCTCGGTGAACTGTAGTGCGCGTTCGCGCATCCGCTCGCTGGTGGAGTCCGACAGGACATGCATGACGTGGCGGCGAGCTCCCCAGAACTTGCCTTCGTAACTGTGGTCGACACGGTCGGCCTGAGGCTTGATGAACACCTTCGGCTGCTCGTCGGTGTAGAGGAGCCAGTTGCGGTCCTTCCGGCGGAGCGTGTGCCACGGCGCGTCGATGTCGATACCCAGGCCGCTGACGATGCTGCGCAGGTTCGCACCCTGCCAGGCACCAGGCCAGGCCGCGATCGCTCCTTCGCGGATGCTCAGCGACGGGTCGGGGACCAGCAGCTCCGTTGTCACGTCATGGAAGACGCCCAAGCCGCCGCATCGTGGGCAGGCTCCGGCGACGGTGTTGGGGGAGAACGACTCGGCCTCGAGGCGCAACGCTCCGTCCGGGTAGGTACCTGCCCTGGAGTAGAGCATGCGCAGAAGATTGGACAGGGTGGTGATGGTGCCGACGCTGGAGCGTGAGCTGGGCGCACCCCGGCGTTGCTGCAGCGCAACGGCTGGGGGCAGGCCGGTGATGGAAGCGACGTGCGGGGCGCCCACCTGTTGCAGAAGCCGGCGGGCGTAAGGGGCGACCGATTCGAAATAGCGCCGTTGCGCCTCGGCATAGAGGGTGCTGAATGCCAGCGACGACTTCCCGGACCCGGACACGCCCGTGAACGCGACGAACGCGTTGCGCGGGATATCGACATCCACGGCGGCCAAGTTGTGCTCGGTGGCACCGCGAACAAGCACAAAGCCGTCCCGTGATGCGTCTTCCATCTCCAAGAGCCTAGCGGGAGTCCCCAGCTATCGGGCCGGTAAAGAGTGTGGTATTCCAAACCCTGATCTGGCAACGGCATCAAAGAAATTCAAGTCCCCTGCGCCGCAGCATGATCATCGGCGTGGACGCGACCGCATCGAGCGGGCACTGCTACCCGTTGCGGCACATGATGTTGCCGAGAAGATCGCCGATGCCGGCGCCGCCGTCGGGATGGCCGCCGGTACGCGCAACGAATGTCGTCCTGGTCATCACGACCGGTTCACCGAACGCGTCGCTCATGTCGTTGACGGTGACCATGATGTCGCTGCCACTCGATTGCCGAAAGGATTCGAGGCTGAGGTCGCTGCTGAGAACATCGCCGACGCGCAGTGGACGTTGCAGCTTGATCTGCTGGTCCGAGTGCAGAATGTCGCCGAGTCCGTAACCGATCAGCAGGTGTTCGAACAGTTCGGGCAAAATCGCAGTACCGATGACGCTGACGAAGGTGATGGGCGCGACGACTCCGCCGTGGCCTAGTTCTCGGCCGGTGGCGTCGTCGAAATGGGCGGGATGATCATCGTGCACCGATCGTGCGAACTCTTTGATCTTTTCGCGGCCGATTTCGTACGTCCAGGGGAGACGATGATGTTCGCCGACCATGTCCCAAATGGTCCGCGAACCCGATACATCTGCCTGGTCGATGGACGACGTGGACAATTTCTATCTCCTCGGTTTCGGGCTTCTTTCCGACACGAGTTGACCAGGTTTGAGGCCAATGTGTACGGCCCGAGCGGAATTGCCGAATAGCTCACAACTCACCGCATGTTTGGGTGTGCTGCGTCATTACGCGTGCGCTCGGTCGCCGCAAAGACCCACGCTGTAAAGCCCTATGCCGTCAGGAATCCGCATCCAAAACAGCGTGCAGAACAACGACGGCGCCGGCCTTGTCCAGTGGGTCGTTGCCATTGCCGCACTTGGGCGACTGCACGCATGAGGGGCACCCCGTCGGGCATTCGCAGGAGGCGATCGCATCCCTGGTCGCCTCGAGCCACCGGGTGATCGCTCGGTGACCCCGATCGGCGAATCCAGCCCCACCGTCGTAACCGTCGTAGACGAAGACTGTGGGCAGTCCGGTGTCGGGATGCAACGCTGTCGATACGCCGCCGATGTCCCAGCGGTCGCAGGTCGCGACGAGTGGTAGCAGCCCGATGGCTGCGTGCTCGGCAGCGTGAAGTGATCCGGGGATTCGTTCGGCCGGTATTCCCCTGGCCTCGAGCAGTTCCGGGGTGATCGTGTACATGACGGCGCGGGTATCGAGAGTTTGCTCGGGCATGTCGAGTTCGATCGAATCGAGGACCTCACCGGAGTGCAACCGGCGCAGATATCCGACAACCTGGTGGGTGACATTTACTTGAACCAACGCAATGCTGACCTCGCCGAGCATTCGCTGCGAATGCACCGCGGTGACGGCGATATCGGTAGTTTCGCGCGCCGAGGTGTTCCAGTCCGGGTGCTCGGGGTGAACTAGGGCGACGCCGTCTTCGAGATCCAACTCGTCGACCACGAAGGACTCACCCTGATGGATATGCACAGCGCCGGGATGAACTGTTGCAGGGGCTTTTCCAGAGTCGACTGTGCCGAGCATCCGGCCGGATTCACCATCCACGATAGCGACTTGGACGCCGGATCCGCCGCGTATGTTCACCGCCGCGTGCGGCGCGTACCTTTCTCCTTCGGGCGTGATGAACCAGCCGCGCGGTCGTCGCCGAACGAGGCCTTCGGCAGCGAGCTGCGCGAGGATTTCCTCGCCGCCGAATTCCTCGGCTTCGTACGGGGTAATTGGTAGCTCTGCTGCGGCACAGAGTAATTGAGGGCCGAGGAGGTACGGGTTCGTGGGATCGGTGACCGTTGCCTCGATCGGTTTGTCCAGCAGCGCGGCGGGATGATGGACGAGGTAGGTGTCCAGTGGATCGTCGCGTGCCACGAGTGTCACCAGCGAGCCCTCGCCGCGTCGCCCGGAGCGGCCCGCCTGTTGCCAGAACGACGAGACGGTACCGGGGAATCCGGCGACGACGATGGCATCGAGGCCGGCTATATCCACGCCCAATTCGAGTGCATTTGTCGTTGCGACGCCGAGCAGGGTGCCGTCGGACAGGTTGGATTCGAGTGTCCGACGATCTTCGGCGAGGTAACCGGCTCGATAGGCGGCCACACGTGAGGGGAGATCCGGATCGATGTCGGCGAGAAGTCGCCTCGTTCCGAGTGCGGTCACTTCGGCCCCACGTCGTGACCGTACGAAGGTCAGTGTGCGAGCGCCCTCGATCATCAGGTCCGCCATGATGCGGGAGGCTTCCGACCCGGCGGACCGTCGTACCGGCGCCCCGTTCTCGCCGGTGATCTCCTTCAACAGGGGTGGTTCCCACAATGCGACGGTTCTAGGTCCGTGCGGTGATCCGTCCTCGGTCACTTCCGCGCACGGCGCTCCGACGAGTGTTGATGCGGCCAGTCCCGGATCGGATGTTGTAGCGCTGGCGAGAATGAACGTCGGTGACGCCCCGTAGCGGGCACAGATACGTCGCAGACGCCGCAGCATGAGCGCGACATTGGAGCCGAATACCCCTCGGTAGTAGTGGCATTCGTCGATGACGATGAATCTCAGATTCCGTAGGAATCGAGCCCATCGCTCATGGGCGCCGAGCATACCGATGTGAATCATGTCGGGGTTGGTGAAGATCCATCGTGCATTCGCTCGTGCCCATTGTCTGATCTCGATCGGGGTGTCGCCGTCGTATGCGCTTGCGAAAACTTCGGTCGGTTCTGTTGCAAGGCTGCGTAATTCGTCAGTGATAGAGATAGTGCTTCGGAGTTGATCAGCGCCGAGCGCCTTGGTGGGCGCGAGATACAAAGCTGTTGCGCGTGGTTCGTCGAGCAGGGTCGACAGGATCGGTATCTGATATGCCAGAGACTTTCCCGATGCTGTGCCGGTAGACAGAACAACGTGTGTGCCGGAGTAGGCGAGCGATGCCGCCTGCGCTTGATGGCTCCAAGGACGTGCGATGCCGCGGGATTGAAGCGTTCGGGTTACCTCGGGCTTCAACCACGTTGGCCAGTCGGCGAATTGAGCCTCGCGTCCGGGAAGCTCGACGGAGTGAGTAAGAGGGTGCTCACCGGATGGAGTGCCGGCCAGGATGCGCTCGAGTAGCGATTGCCCGTAACTTGGGCGACGATCTCCAATTCCGTTGGGAGGCCGACTGATTTCTGTCGGATCCGGTTGGGTCACTGATGCTCTCCATGGTGTGCTCGACAAAGCCTGCCGCGTTGGCCAGGCCTGCGACCTGCTGTTTCATGCTATCGACCGTCTGATCGAGCAGTGTTGTCGGCCTTGTATCGGAGCGGTGAGACGGCGGACCTATCCGTAGGCAGCGACGCGGCCTTCAAGATCAACAACTGTGTTGAAACTACAGTGTTGGACTGTTGCTAACGCCGCAGTCGTGGTTCACTTGGGTTGGTCGCAGCTTCTGTGTTCGTATATGCGCTCGCAGGATCTTATTGTTGCGAGCGGTGTGCTTTTCGAACGTCTCCTGAAGGGGTTTCTGTCACGCAGCGAGGGTGTGTGGCAAAGGTTCCGCCTGTCGGGGAATTGAGGAAGTACAACGGTCGGGACCGGCCCGGTGGGTTGTAAGCGCTATCCACCGCATCCGGTGTTAGAAAGAGAAGGAAATTCATGGCACAGGGAACTGTGAAGTGGTTCAACGCTGAAAAAGGCTTTGGATTCATCGCCCCAGAAGACGGCTCCGCTGACGTTTTCGTCCACTACTCCGAGATTCAGGGCAACGGCTTCCGCACCCTCGAGGAGAACCAGCGCGTCGAGTTCGAGGTCGGCCAAGGCACCAAAGGTCCCCAGGCAACCGGAGTTCACGCGGTCTGATCAAAGATTCGCTCTCCTTCGAAGTGAATGGTATCGACACCTCATCCCCTTCTTCGGTCGGTTTTCCGACCTAAAGAAGGGGATGTGGCGTTGGCAGGCTTCTATCTTTGACTCGTGTGCGAGACACGTCGCGCGCGACGCTTCCGTAGCCGCGTCCATGTCCTACTGTCCACACTGTGAATCAGCTGTCCTTCTTTTCCGCCGAGTCGTTGACGCCGTCGGTAACCGACTTGAGTGGACTGCTGGCGTCTACAGGGCAGGTGGTGACCTCGGCTGCAGGTGCGCGGATATCGGTCGTGGTCGACGACGAGTGGCGTGCCGAGGCAATCCTGAAGTTGATAGCCGAGTGCGGGCTCGTGGCGGAGGTCGGTCGTTCTGAGGAAGGTCGCCCGCTAGTGCGGACCGCCTCGATTCCGGAACTGGCTTCATTGGCATCTCAGTGGACCAAGGGCGCCGTCAAGGCTATGCCGCCGGGATGGGTCCCAGGTGCCCGCGAGCTGCGGGCGTGGGTATTGGCCGCCGGCCGGCCGGAGGGCGAAGGTCAGCGGTATGTACTCGGTCTCGATCCGCACGCGCCCGATACTCATGCGCCGCTCGCTCAGGCATTGATGCGAGTGGGGATTGCGCCGACTCTCTTCGGTACTCGTGGGGCGACGCCCGGGCTGCGAATCACCGGCCGAAGACGGATGCTTCGCCTGGTGGAGAACGTCGGCTCGGCCCCGGAAAATGGGGACGTTCGTACCGGTTGGCCCACCGCAGAGTAAGAAGGCGGGTGACGGATCCGCGAGTTTTTTGACGGTGTATGCCACTCTGTTACCAGGCGCACCGGCAAAAATGTCATATTCGTTGGTACGAAGTATCCAGAAGTGGGCGGTACGAAGCACCCATGAGTGGGATAAAAGGAACGCGACAAGGAAGGTTCGGCAGCAAGGTGGCAGCACGTAATAACGGCACGGGGGACACCACCACCGGCAGCTCAGCCGAGCCGCGCCGTCTTGTCATCGTCGAGTCCCCGACCAAGGCCAAGAAGATCGCGCCCTACCTGGGCAAGAATTACGTGGTCGAGGCGTCCGTCGGGCATATCCGCGATCTTCCTCGTGGGGCTGCGGACGTCCCCGCGAAATACAAGGGCGAGCCCTGGGCGCGTCTCGGCGTGAACGTCGATCATGATTTCGAAGCCCTCTACGTCGTCTCGCCGGAGAAGAAAGCCAAGGTCGCCGAGCTCAAGAGTCTGCTCAAGGATGCCGACGAACTCTTCCTCGCCACTGACCCCGACCGCGAGGGTGAAGCTATCGCTTGGCATCTCCTCGAAACCCTGAATCCAAAGATCCCGGTCCGGCGCATGGTGTTCAACGAGATCACCAAGCCCGCCATCCTCGCGGCGGCAGCCGACACGCGTGAGCTGGATCAGGACCTCGTAGACGCCCAGGAGACCAGGCGCATTCTCGACCGTCTCTACGGCTACGAGGTCAGCCCAGTGCTGTGGAAGAAGGTCATGCCGAAGCTCTCGGCAGGCCGAGTGCAATCAGTCGCGACTCGCATCATCGTCCAGCGCGAGCGGGATCGGATGGCCTTCCGCAACGCCGAGTACTGGGACATCTCGGCGACGCTCGACGCGGGCGCCGACGCAACGCCTCGCAGTTTCGGTGCCCGTCTGGTCAATGTCGACGGCAGCCGCGTCGCTGCGGGTCGTGACTTCGGAGCCGACGGCAAACTAAAATCCGACGCCGTCACCGTGCTCGATGAACCGCGGGCCCGCAGACTCGCTGACGCACTCGAAGGCGTCGACCTGACAGTCGCCTCGGCTGAGGACAAGCCGTACACGCGCAAGCCGTACCCGCCGTTCATGACGTCGACGCTGCAGCAGGAAGCCGGCCGCAAGCTGCGGTTCACCTCGGAGCGGACCATGCGCGTGGCGCAGCGGTTGTACGAGAACGGCTACATCACCTACATGCGTACCGACTCCACCAACCTGACGGATACGGCCATCGCTGCCGCACGGTCGCAGGCAACCGAGTTGTACGGCCCCGAGTACGTGCACCCCTCGCCGCGGAAGTACACCCGCAAGGTCAAGAACGCGCAGGAAGCGCACGAGGCGATCAGGCCCTCGGGTGACGTGTTCCAAACTCCCGGCCAGCTTCATTCTGCGTTGCAGACAGACGAATATCGTCTGTACGAACTCATCTGGCAGCGCACCGTGGCCTCGCAGATGGCCGACGTGCGCGGTACGACGCTGACGCTGCGTATCACCGGAACTGCCGGCACCGGAGAAGAATGCACGTTCTCTGCGTCGGGCCGCACCATCACTTTCGCCGGCTTCCTGAAGGCATACGTCGAGAGCGTCGACGACGAGGCCGGCGGTCAGTCCGACGACGCCGAGTCCCGTCTTCCCGCACTGAAGACCGGCCACAGCGTCACCGCCACCACGCTCGATCCGGATGGACACACCACCAACCCGCCCGCCCGCTACACCGAGGCATCTCTCATCAAGACCCTCGAAGAGTTGGGGATCGGGCGACCGTCGACGTACGCGTCGATCATCAAGACCATTCTCGATCGTGGATACGTCTACAAGCGCGGTAGTGCGTTGGTGCCCGCATGGGTCGCGTTCTCGGTCATCGCGCTCCTCGAGGCGCACTTCGGTCGACTGGTGGACTTCGACTTCACCGCCGGTATGGAGGACGATCTCGACGCCATCGCCGGTGGGCGCGAACGCCGCGGAGATTGGCTGACGAGCTTCTACTTCGGCGGGGAGACCGGCGCCGAGGGGTCCGTCGCTCGTTCTGGCGGACTGAAGAAGATGGTCGGCACCAACCTCGAAGACATCGACGCCCGCGAAATCAACTCGATCAGGCTGTTCGACGACAGCGAGGGACGTGACGTTCACGTACGCGTCGGCCGCTACGGTCCCTACCTCGAGCGCATGGTGCAGGGCGACGACGATCCCGACGGGGATCCGATCTCGCAGCGAGCCAACCTTCCCGACGATCTTCCGCCCGACGAGTTGACGCTCGACTTCGCCGAAAAGCTGTTCGCGACCCCGCAGGAAGGGCGCAAGCTTGGGGCGGATCCGCTTTCCGGCAACGAAATCGTGGCAAAGGAAGGCCGTTTCGGTCCCTACGTCACCGAGATTCTGCCCGAGCCTCCGGCCGAACCCACACCTCCTGAACCGGACATCGTGCCGATCCCCCAGGACACGGAGAGCGGCGGCGGCACCAAGACGGCCGTGAAAAAGGTCGCTGCCAAGAAGGCGCCCGCCAAGAAGACTGCGAAAAAGGCCGCTGGCCCGAAGCCGCGCACCGGCTCGCTTCTCAAGTCGATGGACCTTGCGACCATTACGCTCGACGACGCGCTCAAGCTGCTGTCGTTGCCGCGAGTGGTCGGACTCGATCCTGAGTCAAAGGATGAGATCACCGCTCAGAACGGTCGTTACGGTCCGTATCTGAAGAAGGGCACCGATTCTCGCTCGCTGACCGACGAGGAGCAGTTGTTCACGGTCACCCTCGAAGAGGCTCTGAAGATCTATTCGGAGCCGAAACGTCGCGGCGGCCAGGGCGAGGCGAAGCCACCGCTACGTGAACTGGGTGTCGACCCGGTAAGTGAGAAGCCGATGGTGATCAAGGACGGGCGTTTCGGTCCGTACGTCACTGACGGTGAAACTAATGCCAGCCTCCGCAAGGACGACGAAGTCGAGTCCATCGACGATGATCGAGCTTCGGAGTTGTTGGCCGACAGGCGCGCTCGCGGTCCGGTGAAGAAGAAGGCGACCAAGAAGGCCGCAGCGAAGAAGACTCCCGCGAAGAAAACGGTAGCGAAGAAGGCTCCGGCTAAAAAGGCAGCAGCGAAAAAGATGCCGGCGAAGAAAACGGTAGCGAAAAAGACTGCGGTGAAGAAGACTGCAGTGAAGAAAACGCCACCGGCCGATTCCTGACGTTCGGTGGGCACCCTTACGGCTTGACCAGACCAGTCGTGCCGTGCGGATTCGACGAGATTTACTTCGAGATCTTTCGTGTGGGGGGATGGATGCAGCTGTATTCGCAGGAGTCTTCGACTCGTAAAGCCGTTCGCTGGAATGTTGTATGTGCTTGCAACTATCACGGCGTTGCCGACTGATGCGGTTTTCGAAGCAGATTACGGGCGCAGTGACGGCGGTCGCTCTGCTGTTACTCCTTGGCTGTTCGGCAAAAACTGGCGGTAGAGCCACCGCGGTACCCGAGAACCAAGCCTTCGCTGCACCCGAGGTGTCCGATTCGAAACCGGGCGCGTTCGACCCGTGTGACCTGCCCTCGGCGCTGCTCGAAGATATCGATCTGAGCGGGGTTGCGCCGATACCGGTGTCACACGCCAACGGATGCATCTGGGGAAACGAGCGCATCGCTGTCAGCCTGATTCTCATCGAAGACACCACCTTCGTCCAGGATCCGGCATCGAGCGCAATGGTGTCGGAGCTGGAGATGCTGCCGTACGAAAACTACACGACATACCTTTTCGTTTTGGGCGGCGATACGTACACCACACAGACGATGACGAAGGTCGGTGCGTTGACAATGACCCTTGTCTTGGTCGGCGCCACAACGATGGACGTTGAACGCCAGGCGATGGTCGATACCTTCACAGCTCTGGCACCGTACTTGCCACCACCGCAGTGATCGAACACGTCGGAACCGGCGACTAGGCTCCGTGTCCATGGCAGGAGTATTCGATCGACTGATCGGACAAGCGGACGTCGAAGCGGAACTGACGGGTGCGGCGGTCGGCGCTCGCACCGGCGAACCTGGCTCTGCGATGACCCATGCTTGGCTGTTCACCGGTCCGCCCGGCTCCGGGCGATCCATAGCCGCACTGTGTTTCGCGGCAGCTCTGCAATGCACCACCGAGGGATCGCCGGGTTGCGGCGACTGCCATGCGTGTACGACGACGATGGCGGGCACCCACGGAGACGTGCGAAGGATCATCCCCCAGGGCTTGAGCATCAGCGTCAAGGAGATGCGCGCGATCGTTCAGATCGCGGCGCGCCGTCCGAGCACCGGACGCTGGCAGATCGTCGTCATCGAGGACGCCGACCGCCTCAGCGAGGCAGCAGCGAACGCCCTTCTCAAAGTCGTCGAGGAACCCCCGGCCCGCACGGTCATGCTTTTGTGTGCGCCGTCGACCGACCCCGAGGATATGTCGGTGACGTTGCGATCCAGATGCAGACACGTTCATCTCGTCACACCCACGGCAGCAGCTATCGCCGAGGTTTTGCAGACCCGCGACAAACTCGACGAAGAGACCGCACAGTGGGCCGCGTCGATCTGCGGCGGGCACGTTGGGCGGGCTCGCAGGCTGGCGAAGGACGAGGACGCCCGCGCTCGACGCACCCGAGCCCTCGGACTGGCGTCAGCGGCAGCACGCCCCAATCGGGCTTACCTTGCAGCCGAGGAAATGGTCAAGGCGGCGGAGGCAGAAGCGGCCGAAATCAGCGCCGCTCTCGACGACGTCGAAATGGAAGAGTTGCGCACCGCGCTCGGTGCCGGCGGCACAGGAAAGGGTGCTGCTGGGGCGCTCCGCGGTTCGGCCGGAGTCATCAAAGAATTGGAAAGCCGCCAAAAGTCGCGGCGCACTCGAAATCTGCGCGATTCGTTCGACCGCGCTCTGATCGACCTCGCCGGACTGTATCGCGATGCCCTGGCGCGCTCATACGGTTCGACAGCAGTCCTCAATCACCCGGACATGAGCGATCAAATCGAGCGCATGGCAAAGGGCGCGTCACCCGAGGCATTGCTGAATAGTATCGAGGCGATCTTGCAGTGTCGTGAATCGTTGGCGCTCAACGCGAAACCCAAATTTGCGGTGTACGCGATGGTGGCTCAGCTGGGTGCGGCGCTGCGCTAGTAGTTCCCTGCTTCTTGTGCGCCCTCTCGCTTCTTGTGCGCATGAATGGTCCCTTGTAACCGTCTAACCGTTGCGATGGTCCATTCATGCGGTAGCCCCGGTGCTTGCCGGTAGCCCCGGTGCTTGCCGGTAGTGCTGGCGTTGACGAAAGTGCCGTCGGCCTGTGGCGCCTGAGGGGTTGGCCAGCGGCAGGAGAGTCGATTTTCGTTTCGACGGGACGCTCCGATACACTCAGCAACGCCGAAAGGCACGCCGCCTTAGCTCAGTCGGTAGAGCGTTTCACTCGTAATGAAAAGGTCAAGAGTTCGATTCTCTTAGGCGGCTCAGAAGTTCGAAACCAGCGGTAATGCACTCAGCATTGCCGCTGGTTTTGCGTCTGGACGATGTCGATCACGTGGTTTCGGACGCCCCCGCACGGCAATCTATAACCATGCCCAGCGGATCCGAATGCGCCTGACTGCACACAAATCGGTCCTATCGACGGGGTCCCGCCTGTTTGCAGAGTTACTGTGCAACCAGACGCGGCTGACGGGTAGTCCGTCGACAACCCTGCCTTGGTTCTGGAATCGAGGCGGCTGATCACGATTCGATCCGGCGCGATCGGGCATGCGTTGTTGATGACGAAATTACTGTTTGTTGTGACAGCGGCCGATCACTGGACGTTGAAGGACGGCACGAAGCATCCGACTGGCTTCTGGGCGGAGGAACTCGTCGAATCGCATCGACGGTTCGTCGAGGCCGGCCTGGATGTGGTGGTCGCGACGCCGGGTGGCGCAAAACCGGTCGTCGACGAGGGCTCGATGGCAGTGGAGGCCAATGGCGGAGACGAGGCCAAGGTCGCGGATTTGAAGAACTACCTGGATTCCGTCGAGGGGGTTCTTGCGAGTCCGGCGAAGCTCGAAGACCAGCAGGCTGCTGATTTCGACGCTGTTTTCGTTCCGGGAGGTCACGGCCCGATGGAGGATTTGGCGGTATCGGAGAAGTTCGGAGTGTTGGTTACCGATTTCCTCGACAGTGGGAAGCTGGTGTCCGCGGTATGTCACGCGCCTGCGGCGTTGCTGCCCGCGACCAACTCGGATGGGGTGTGGGCATTCAAGGGCTATGAGTTGACGAGCTTCACCGATGAGGAAGAGCAGCAGGCAGGCTTGGCTGACAACGCGCCGTGGCTGCTGGAGAGTCGTCTCCGCGAAGCCGGTGCGACGTTCTCATCGGTCAGCGCCTGGGAGCCTCATATCGTTGTCGACAGGAATCTCTACACGGGTCAAAACCCGGCGTCGACCGCGAAGCTTGCGGATCGGGTCATTTCGGCCCTGTCCTGACCTAGCGGCCCTGTCCTGACGTTGCGGTCGACAGTTTAGAAGCGGCGCCGAAAGCGCATGCCGATCGGCCTGCCGTCGGGGTCGACCAACAGTCGGTACGCCACCGCGACTAGTCGCTGCTGCCATGGAGGCGGTACGTCTATCTCGTGTTTACGTAACCGTCCGGTGGGGCGGGGGGATGCTGCCGGATCGCGATGCCAGGTGTCCAAATGTGTCGCGCTGGCGCTGACGGCGTCGAAGAACGAGATTGGGTCGACCAGATCCTCCTCGTCGTCGTCGCGGCTGCGGTCCAGATGCTCTCGAACCAGTTCCAGCCTCAACTCGCGAGCGAAGACGCGCGCGCCGTCGCCGAGCCCGGCGGGATCGACCGGCTCACGTAGGTCGCGTTCTTCGTCGATGATGGCCGCTGTCAGTTCGGAGTCGTGCGTCCACGAACGACGGTTGAAGTTGTCGCTGCCCACTGCAGCCCAGACATCGTCGACGATGCAGACCTTCGAGTGAACATAAACGGGAATTCCGCGGTTGTTCTCGATATCGAGCACCAGCACGCGGTCTCCTCCTGCGTCGCGGATGACGTCGAGCGCGGCCGCGTGGCCGAGCAGGGCAGAAGGAATCGTGATCGCACTGTCGTCGTCGAGATGTTTGGGGACCACGATGACCAACCGCAGGTCGGGGGCGCGTCGCAGTGCGGCGGCGAACACCCGAGCGACGTCGACGGACCACAGATACTGATCTTCGACGTAGATCAACCGACGTGCGCGACGGAGCACCTTCGCGTAGGCGCGAGCAGCGCTGCGCTCGCCTTTCTCGGCGAACGGGTACGCCGGGCGACGACGAGGGTACGTGCGGAGCAGTTGCACCGAGCACGATCCGGCCTGCTTCGGCACACCCCGCTGCTCAGGCAACGGTGTGGGTTCGCGTCGCGCGCCGCGGAGGATGTCGGGGCCGACGTGCCACGGAAGCCGGGACAGCGCTGCAGGGTCCTCCCACCGCTCCCGGAACACATCCTCGACATCGCGAACAGCCGGCCCCTGAAGCCCTACCTGCACGTCATGCCACGCTGGGGTCTCGCCGTACTCGGGTGGAAACGGCCTACTGACGGCGTCTCCGAAGTGGTCTGCATCGTCGCGTCGAGCTCGGGCGAGATCGATCCCACCGACGAACGCGAGATCCGCGGTGGCATCGTCGGCGTAACGGATAACGACGAACTTCTGGTGATGGCTACCGAGCGCCAGGACACGCTGATCGAGGACCACCTCGCCGCCGGCCTCTTCGAGACGTCGTGCGAGCTTTCGGTTCTTCGGCCCGGCAAATCCGAGCGTCTCGATGTGCGACCGCCACACCAGACCCTTGACGGCACCGCCGCGCCCGGCGACTCCGGTCAGCGCATCCTCGACCGTCACACCATCGTCGTCGAGCAGCTGGTCGGGATCGCCCCGCCAATCGGCGAACAGGACGAGATCACCGTTGCCAGCGGCTGACAGTGCAGCCGCCAACGCCGCAAAGTACGGCTTCCCGTGTACGAGCGGTGTGACGCGGTTGCCTTCGGTCCACGCGGAAATCCGGGTATTGGGGTTTCCGCGTTCGTCGGCGCTGAGGAACCACGGGTGGGCGGAGTCGAAGTCCTGAGCCTGCTCGTTGAGGGCGGCACTGCTGCGGCCGAGCCGTTGCGCCAGCGCGTCGATAGTCCGGCGTAGCCGCTTCAATATCACGGTACGGATTGTCTCAGAGTGAAAGCTGCCGCAACTCCGCCGGGTAGCCCCAGGTCAGGGCATGGCTGTGAATTCCGGCTGATCGATGACGCGAAGCCACGAACCGTCAGGCTGACGTTGAACGACCTGGGTGCGGGCGCCCGCACCGTCTTTCGGTGCAGTCGAGGTCAGTGCAACGTCGCCGTAAATGAGCGTCGGGAGGCTCTCTTCTGGTTCGAAGTGCGGATCGTGCGCGAGGACCGATGCCCACATCTCGCGGATCGCCGCTCGGCCGACAGTTGTTTGCTCTGTGGGATAGGCCATGACGGCGCCTTCTGCGTAGAGGGCTGCCACGCCGGCAGCGTCCCCTGCGTTGTGGAGGAGGCGAACTTCACCCGTGCTGCGGCACGAGTGAACATCAGCCAATCAGGCATCAGCGCTCAGATCCGTACCCTCGAACGCGAACTCGGAGCCGAGTTGATCGACCGCAGCAATAGGGTCGCGGCTCTGACTGTTACCGGTGAGGCCGCTCTCGGTCATGCCCGTACGGCTCTAGGCGCTGCCGCGGCGCTGCGACGTGCGGTCGACGAGGTGAACTCGCTCGTCCGGGGACGCATCGACGTCGGAATGGTCACCGCGTGCACAGTCACCCCGCTGTTCGACGCATTGGGCGACTTCCACGGCGAGTTCCCAGGGATTGATGTATCCCTCGCCGAGGGGAACTCGGACGAACTGATCTCCCGGGTTGGTTCCGGCTCGCTCGATGTTGCACTCGTCGGTACGGCCGGGGCGCCACCGGAGGGGCTCAACTCGCTGGTCATCGTTCGCGAAGGACTCGCTGCCTGCGTTCCGGTCGACCATCCCCTCGCCGCCGCGGCCGAAGTCAGCTTGATCGACGTCTGCTCGCACCGCGTCGTTTGCCTGCCGCCTGGCACCGGAATCAGAACAGTCTTCGACGACGCTTGCGCTGCGCGGAACGTCGTCGCCGACGTAGCTCTCGCGGCCAGTGCCCCTGGCGCTGTCGCGGATCTTGCGGCCAGAGGTATGGGCGTCGGGATACTCAGTGAGTCCATGGCACAAGACTTTGTGGAAAATCTTGTAGCCGTGCGTATCTCGGACGTGGACATGGATGCTCTGTTGGCCCTCGTGTGGTCGGACAGATCGAGCAGGGCGGTGACAGAACTGGTTCCGCGGGTGCAGCGAAGGTTCTTCGGGTGACACCGGCCCCGCGCGCGGGTATCAGTTCAGGGTGCTGATGTGATCGCGGGAAAGCGGGATTCTGTCGGCAAGCCGCCCCGCCTGCACCTTGTTGACCCACTCGGGGTCGGCCAGCAGGGCACGCCCGACGGCGACGATGTCGAATTCTTGACGTTCGAACTGCTCCAATAAGGGTGTTAGATCGGTTGTCGCTGCGTGTGAATCCTTGTCCCACGCCCCGGTGAACATTTGGTCCAGGCCGACCGAGCCGACGGTGATCGTCGGTGGAGGCGATCAACGGCCGGCTCGAGCATCTGCGCGGCATCGCTTGTTTTTGCCGCGGGAGTACTCATGATTTTTGCAGCATGGAGGGCAGCACGCGCAGCTGAAGGTTCTTCAACAGGGTGTTTTCTGTGGTCGGATGCCGTCTTCGCAACGTGCCCGGCGACGACGCCTGGCTGGACTCCGTTCCCTTCGTGATCTCACCGGTCGTGGGCAGTCCCGCACAATGAGACTGAACCTTTGAGATGTGTGTCGGCGGTCATAATGAGACGCACTGCACAGTGGATGCTGTCGTTTGCCTGCTCGGCGCTGCACCAACTCGGTGCGGACATGCCCGCCCAAGGCTTTCTGGCCGCAAGCTCGGCCAGCTGAGCAATCGTATTGAAGTGACGATGAACGGATGAACAGAGAAAGGAGGCAACGCCAGCAATGACCACGGTTGTGTTCAAAAAGATCGGCGAGCTGATTGTTGTGCTGTTCGTCGTCAGTCTCGGCACGTTCGGACTCGTGTCGCTGATTCCCGGTGACCCGTCGGTGGCGGCACTGGGCGAGGGCCGTACCCCTGAGGAGTACGCCCAGGCACGTCTCGATATGGGCTTGGACGATCCGTTCTTCAGCCGCTACTGGGATTGGCTCTCATCCGCTCTGCAAGGCGATCTGGGCCGTTCGCTGGTGCCGCCGCAGTCGGATGTGATGGAGCGCATCGCCGGAGCGCTGCCGGTAAGTGTGCAGTTGGCGGCCATGGGGCTGTTCATTGCACTTGTGGTGTCGATCCCGTTGGCGATGTGGTCCGCGCGCCATAGCGGCGGCCTGATCGACCGTGTCATCAGTGCCACCACGTTCGGCGTCTTGTCGATCCCATCGTTCTTGTCCGGCTTGCTGCTGATCATGCTGTTCGTCAACACCCTCGGCTGGTTCCCGCGCTCGCAGTGGGTGCGCGTGTCCGACGGGCTTGGCGAAAACCTGTACCACGCGATCCTGCCGGCGGTCACGATCAGCCTGTTGGAGATGGCGATGTTCCTGCGCATCTTGCGCAGTGACCTGATCACGACCCTGCAGGAGAACTTCATCCTGGTATCCAAGGCGAAGGGCACCTCGAACCTGAGGTTGCTGATCTCCGATGCGTTCCGTCCGTCCTCGTTCTCCCTGATCACGATGCTCGGCCTAGTGCTGGGCTCGATGATCGGCTCCACTGTCATCATCGAGACGTTGTTCTCGCTGCCGGGAATAGGTTCGCTGGTCGTGCGGGCCGCTCAGCAGGGCGATATGCCGATGGTGCAGGGTGCCGTGCTGGTGATCGCGGTCATTTATGTGGTGTTCAACGGCATCATCGATATTTCTTATGGATACCTCGACCCGAGGAGCCGACGAGCCCATGTCTAATCTCATACATCCCGATCTCAACGACCCGGACGAGGCCATGCCCGCCATAGCGCAGGGCGCGGCTGTAATCGGTGCCGGCGACGCGACTGGCAACGATCGCGCAATTGCCGCGGCCGCTGGTGGCAGGCGCGAACGACGCGATCTGTATGTCCGCGGCGGCATCTTCTTCGCGATCGGCGTCATCGCGCTCGGCTTCGCGCTCGGCGCGGGCCCGGTCGTGATGGCCGTGCGTCTCGTAGTCGGTCTCATCGGGCTTGCCGGCATCTACATGGGCGCGCGTCGGACCGGACTGGCCCGATTCGGCCCGGACTTCGATCTGACGTTTGTGATCTCGTGCGTGTGGCTGGCGTTCATCATCGGCGTAGCGATCATCGCGCCGCTGCTGCCGCTTGGGGAGCACAAGGACACCACCAAGACCCTCGGGTCCAAGGGTTACGCCGAGCCGGATCTGTTCTCCAGCCATCCGCTGGGGACGAACAACTTCGGTCTGGACCTGTTCGCGAGGTCCATCTACGGTGCACGGTCCTCGCTCGTGGTCGCGATCGGCGCTGTGCTGATCGGCATTATCGTCGGTGGCGCGATCGGCATCCTCGCCGGTTACTTCGGCGGGAAAGTCGACTCGATCATCGGGATGTTGACGAACTCGCTGCTCGCAGTACCCGCGTTGATCCTGCTGATCGCGTTGGCGTCGGTGCTCAAACCGAACCTGCGCAACATCGCGTTCGCGCTGGCGGTGCTCGCGGTTCCGTCGATGATTCGAATAGCGCGGGCGAACACGTTGACATTCGCCCAACGCGAGTTCGTCCTCGCCGCCCGCGCGATGGGCGCGACCCGCTGGCGGGTGATGGCGCGCGAGCTTGCGCCGAACGTGGCGCTTCCGCTGGCTTCGCTCGGCATGGTGATGATCTCGGTGATGATTGTCGCGGAGGCATCGCTGAGCTTCTTGGGCCTCGGCATCCAGCCGCCGATCCCGACGTGGGGAAACATGATCGCCGAGGGCCAGGGCGGGGTGTTCGAGAAGCACGCGTTCGTCGTACTGGTCCCGGGCATGTTCCTGTTCTTGACAGTGTTCTCGTTCAACATTGTCGGCGAGAAGGCGCAGAAGGTCACTGGCGGCTCACGCGAGGCGAAGCTGTGACGGCGAGAGCGGACAGTGTCCGTGGCACCTCAGTCCTGGCCCTATATGGCAAAGCGGGAGTCACCGATGAATAAGCACGAAAAGCCTGGCCTGGGCGCTACGGCGGCAGCTGCCGGAACGCCAGACCATGCGGTGGAGGGGCCGCTGCTGACAGTGGAGGATGTGTCCACGCACTTTCGCACCAAGCGGGGCCAGTTGCATGCCGTCGACCGTGTGAGCTTGACCCTCGCCGCGGGCGAGACCCTGGGCCTGGTCGGCGAGTCCGGTTCCGGAAAATCGGTGCTCGGGCAGACCATCATGGGCCTGGTCTCCAACGGTGGCGCGACCACCGTCGCCGGCGATATTCGGTTCCAGGGCCGCGACATGCAGGCGCTTACTCGCAAAGAACAACAATGCTTGTGGGGCAAGGACATCGCGATGGTGTTCCAGGACCCGATGACGGCGCTCAACCCCTTCAAGCACATCGGCACGCATCTGACCGAGTCGATCCGAGCGCATCTGGGCCTGGACAAGAAGCAGGCCCGAGAGCGGGCGATCGAGTTACTGCGCAAGGTGCGGATTCCCGAGCCGACCCGACGGGTGGACCAATACCCGCATGAGCTCTCGGGCGGTATGCGCCAGCGTGTAGTCATCGCGATGGCGCTGGCGTGCGACCCCATCCTGACCATCGCGGACGAGCCGACCACGGCGCTCGACGTGACGGTGCAAAAGCAGATCCTCGAGTTGCTCGACTCGCTCCGCAAGGAGACGGGGATGGCGGGGATCTTGATCAGCCACGACCTGGGTGTCGTCGCTGGCCAGACGGACCGCGTGGCCGTCATGTACGCGGGCCGAATAGTGGAGACCGCGCCAACGCAGCAGTTGTTCGCGCAGCCGCGTCATCCGTACACGGAGGCACTGCTGTTGGCGATCCCGCGAATCGAAGATCCCTCGCACACGATTCTCGAGGCCATCGAGGGCGGTCTACCGGACATGACACAGCCCGTTCCGGGCTGTTCGTTCGCGACCCGGTGCCGCTACGCGCAGGAGAAATGCCTCACGGTGCCGCCCGAACTGGTTTCCACTGCTGACTCCGCCGAGGCGGCCCATCCGCACGAGGCCGCATGCCACTTCCCCGTCGGCACACCCGAGGGAGAGGCGGCGTTGACTGCCAACGAAAAGGCCGGGCGCACCGCGGCCGGACGCAAGCTGGACTTGGAGACTGTGTAATGGCTGGCAGCGGTACCGCGCACCTGCGCGAGAACGACAAGCGGGTCTTGACCGTCGAGAACTTGGTGGTGGAATTCCCAGCCGGCAAGCACACCGTGCACGCAGTTTCCGGTATCAGCTTCGACCTGGTGCCAGGAGAGACCCTTGGCATCGTCGGCGAGTCCGGATGTGGCAAGTCCACGGCCGGACGGGCGGTCCTGCAGTTGCCCAAGCCCACGTCTGGCGAGGTCACGCTCGATGACATTGTCCTCGGGGACATGTCCGCATCGAGCCTGCGGATCATCCGCAACCAGATGCAGATGATCATGCAGGACCCGATCTCGTCGCTGAACCCGCGTCGCAAGGTAAAGCACCTGGTCACCGAGGGACCGCGTATCTGGGGGACCAAGGACAAGGCAAAGCTCGAGGCCATGACCCGGAGCATGCTCAACGCCGTGGGCCTCGACCCGGACTCGGTGATGGAGAAGACGCCACGCGAGCTGTCCGGCGGCCAGTGCCAGCGCGTCTGCATCGCACGCGCGTTGATGCTCAAGCCAAAGTTGCTGATCTGTGACGAGCCGGTCTCCAGCCTCGACGTGTCGGTGCAGGCGCAGATCCTGAACCTTCTCGAGAAGACCAAGAAGGAATTCGAGTTCTCGATGATCTTCATCGCCCACAATATGGCGGTGGTCAAGAACATCAGCGATCGGATGATGGTGATGTACCTGGGCAAGGTGTGCGAGGTCGCGCCGACCGAAAATGTCCAGCTCACCGCCAAGCATCCGTACACCAGGTTGCTGCTCGCCTCGATTCCGGATCCGGACCGAGCGCGCGATGCGCAGGACGAGGTCGAGGTCATCGAGGGTGATCTGCCCTCCCCGCTGAACCCGCCGTCGGGCTGCCGCTTCCGAACCCGCTGCCCCATCGCGACGGAGCGGTGCAGCGTCGAGGAG
>JBBSSG010000020.1:0-30991 GCA_038242295.1 Mycobacteriales bacterium
CACGGTCGTGTTCTCCATCATCGACTCGGAGTGGCCAGCGGTACGAAATGAGCTTCGTCGACGCCTCGCGCGGTAAGTTGGCCCACAGCGCCGCCTGGCGCGGTGAGGCTCGACCGAAAGAACAGACACGAGTATGCGAGTTGACGGGCGGGAGATACCGGTCACCGGCCGACTCCTCCAGCCCCTCGTCCGCCGCACGAGCGACATGCTCCGCGTCGCGCTAGCACTACTGCTGTTGACTGCGGTCATCGCCGGTTCGCTCATTACTCGCAACCAGTGGGATGCGCTCGAGAGGTCGGTCTCGAACATCGTCGGAGTGCTGAGTCCGGATCAGTCGAACCTCGTCTACGTGGTGTACGGCGTGGCGATTCTGGCGCTCCCGTTCGGAATCCTGATCGGACTGATCGCCCGACGGAAATGGACGCTGCTGGCCGGTTACGCCGCCGCCGGACTCATCGCCGGGCTGGCACTGTCCATCACCGGCACCGGCATCTCGACTCCCGCTTGGCACCTCGCTGTTCCAGACCGGCTCGATACCTTTCTTTCCCAGTTCCTCGACGACTCTCGCTGGATCGCGATGCTGGCCGCCGTCCTGACAGTGTCCGGTCCGTGGCTTCCGACTCGGTGGCGGCGGGTGTGGTGGACCCTGCTTCTTGCGTTCGTGCCGATCCACTTGTTCGTGAGCACTGTCGTGCCCGCACGGTCACTACTCGGCCTGTCGGCGGGTTGGCTCATCGGCGCGTTGTTTGTTCTGGTCGTCGGAACTCCTGCGCTCGAAGTACCGCTCGATGCTGCGGTGAGACTGCTGACGAAACGCGGCCACAGCGTCACTTCGTTCACGGTCCTCAAGCCCGCGGGGCCTGGGCCTCTTGTCCTGTCCGCGACTGCTAACGGTTCACAATCGAGCCTGATCGTCGAAATGTACGGGCAGAACCAGCGCAGCGGCGGAGCACTTCGGCAGTTGTGGCGCTGGCTTTCGTTCCGCCGCGAGGAGTTCGTTCCACTGCACGCGTCGATGCGCCGAACCGTCGAGCATCGAGCGTTGATGTCCATTGCGATCGGTGAATTGGGCATCGCGAGCAGCAGACCGCTTGCTGTGTCCGCGCTCGAACGCGGATGGGCGTTGTACGTACACGGCGCTCCGCGGGGAGAGCCGATCGACAAAACCTCCCCTGACGCGGTTACTGCCAGCGTGTGGACCGGGTTGCGAACCTTGCACGAAGCTCAGATCTCCCACGGCGACCTCCGCACCGCCGAAATCAGGAACGTCGACGGATTGGCACTCTTCGGCGGTTTTTCGAACTCCGAACTCGGCGCCACCGACGCGCAAATGCAGTCGGATGTCGCGCAATTGTTGATCTCCACCTCGGCCTTGTTCGGCGAAAAACGCGCCGTGCGGATCGCGATCACCGCTCTCGGTGAGGAAGAAGTGGTCACCGCAGCAGGCCGACTGACAAAGCTGGCGATGCCCGCCCGCGTCCGAAAGTCGGTCCCGGACGGGAACCGTCTTCTCCGTTCTATTCGCAACGAAGTGGCGAGACAGACCGACACTGCGAAGATCGAGTCCGAGCAGGTCACCCGCTTGACCCGCAATCAGATCATCCAACTCGTACTGTTGATCGGCCTCGTCTACGTGGCATACCCGTTCATCAGTGCCGTGCCGACTTTCCTGACGGAATTGAAAACACTGAACTGGTGGTGGGCGCTGCTCGGACTTGCCGTCTCGACGCTGACGTATCTCGGTGCGGCTGCAGCACTGTGGGCATGCGCATCCGGAATGGTGAGTTACAAAAATCTGACGATCATGCAGGTGGCCAACACATTTGCAGCGACCACGACCCCGGCGGGCGTCGGCGGCCTCGCGCTGAGCGTGCGCTTTCTACAGAAGGGCGGCCTCGGCACAGGACGCTCAACCGCCGCAGTGGCACTGCAACAATCAGTGCAGATCATCACCCATATCGGACTGTTGATCCTTTTCAGCATCGTGGCCGGGACATCCGCAGAACTCGCACATTTCGTACCCGACCCGACGGTGCTGTACCTGATCGCCGGTGTGGCCCTGGGGATCGTCGGCACCTTCATGTTCGTACCGACGCTGCGCCGTTGGCTCCGCAAGGCCGTACGGCCTCAGCTCAAGGAGATATTCGGTGAGCTGCGCGACCTCGCTACCGATCCCAAGCGGTTCTCCATCATTTTTGTGGGGTGCGCTGCTACCACTTTGGGTGCGGCTCTCGCGCTGTGGATGAGCGTGGAAGCGTTCGGGGGCGGAACGTCGTTCGTCACCGTCACCGTCGTCACGATGATCGGCGGGACGCTCGCCTCCGCCGCCCCCACTCCTGGAGGCGTCGGCGCCGTCGAAGCCGCGCTGATCGGCGGTCTCGCCGCATTCGGACTCCCGGCGAGCGTCGCAGTACCGTCGGTGTTGTTGTATCGCGTCCTTACGTGCTGGTTACCGGTCTTCTGTGGGTGGCCGACGCTGCGGTGGCTGACCCGCAAAGACATGGTTTAGCACCTCGGGGTGGCACGGAGGACGCCGAGGCAGTTTCCCCACTGGGCTCTCCGACCGATAGCATGCTGGCGTGACCAAGGTACTGCATGAACTACCCGTCGGTGAGCGCATCGGCATCGCATTTTCCGGCGGCTTGGACACCTCCGTTGCGGTGGCCTGGATGCGTGAGCACGGCGCTATTCCCTTCGCATACACCGCTGATATCGGCCAGTACGACGAGCCTGATCTATCCGACGTGCCCGATCGTGGGCTGGCGTACGGAGCCGAGCAGGCTCGCCTCATCGACTGCCGTGATGCCCTCGTCGAGGAGGGTCTAGCTGCACTGACGTGCGGCGCCTTCCACATCCGATCCTCGGGTCAGACCTACTTCAACACCACACCGCTCGGTCGTGCTGTCACCGGAACGCTCCTGGTCCGCGCGATGCGCGAGGACGGCGTCTCCATCTGGGGTGATGGATCCACGTACAAGGGCAACGATATCGAACGCTTCTACCGCTATGGGCTTCTCGCAAACCCGGAGCTGCGGATTTATAAGCCCTGGCTCGACAGGGCATTCGTTACCGAACTCGGTGGGCGTCACGAGATGTCCGAGTGGTTGACGCACCGCAAACTGCCTTACCGCGACTCCGCCGAGAAGGCCTACTCCACCGACGCCAACATCTGGGGCGCAACGCACGAGGCCAAGAGCCTCGAGTACCTCGACACCTCTATGGAGATCGTTTCTCCCATCATGGGTGTCCGCTTCTGGGACCCCGAGGTCGAGATCGAGACCGAAGATGTCACCGTCGGGTTCGAGCGGGGTCGGCCCGTCAGCATCAACGGCAAGACCTTCGACAACGCTGTGGATCTGGTCATGGAGGCCAACCTGATCGGTGGTCGTCACGGATTGGGCATGTCGGACCAGATCGAGAATCGCATCATCGAGGCCAAGAGCCGCGGCATCTACGAAGCACCGGCGATGGCTCTATTGCACGTGGCCTACGAGCGGCTCCTCAATGCCATCCACAACGAGGACACCGTTGCGGTGTACCACAACGAGGGGCGTCGGCTCGGACGGTTGATGTACGAGGGCCGCTGGTTCGACCCGCAGGCACTCATGCTGCGCGAAAGCCTGCAACGCTGGGTCGGCAACGTCGTGACCGGCAGCGTCACGGTTCGGCTCCGACGTGGCCAAGATTTCACAATCGTCGACACCCAGGGCCCGCACCTGAGCTACCACCCCGAAAAACTGTCGATGGAGCGCAGCCGAGACCAAGCGTTCTTCCCCGAGGATCGCATCGGACAACTGACTCTGCGCAACCTCGACATCGCCGATTCACGCGACAAACTCGAGCAGTACGCAGCGCAGCAGCAGCCGACCGCATTCGCCGAGCTGGTCGGCGAGGTCCATCCCGGTGGTGCGGCAGCCATCGCGGCAAGTAGCGCTGACGGCACATCGGTCAACTCCGAGGCGTTGGACCACGCAGCAATCGAGTCGGGCACCGACTGACGCTGCTGATTTCGACCTGAGAACTACTGCTGGGCTGATAGCGTTCCGAATATTGGGTGGGGGCCCGACAGAAATCTATTTGTAGTCGCACGAGAGGTCCGATGCCAGTGGACGGTGTGAACACACCCCCAAGTGCTCCGTCCAACATGACAGGACGGGAAATCACGGACACCGCGTCTGAGCAGTCCGAGAATTCAGCCATCCCGCCCGACAGTGAACGCTGGGCACGAATCCTCATCGGCGTATTGACACTGTCGTTCGGTCTCGCCGGGGTTTTGATGATTCCGTCCGGCGAGTACACGACCGTGCAAGCGGCGCTGGTGGCATTGGTGACTGCTTCGACAATTCCTGTCGCCGCCGTGTGGTTCCTCGGGTCGTGGCCAGGCCAAGGTGTGGCGAACCTGTACATCTTGTACGCCGACGTCGGGGTCATATTCGTCTTGATCACACAAAAGTCGTCGTTGATAGCTATGCCCGGATGCGCGATGCTGGCGATCATTCTCATTTTCGCGATAGTGGGGGCATCTCCGCGAGTTCTTCTGCTGCATCTGTATGTCTCTCTGGCACTGCTGCTGCTGCTGGCGGCAATGGCGATTCAGGACGGGTCCAACCCCTGGTCGGTTATGTCCCGAGTCGTCACGCTGGGTTCACTGTTCGCGGCACCCTTCGCGCTCCGTCCGTACATTCGCTATCTTCGCCAGCGAGCCGAGAGCGCATTGCTTGATTCATTGACAGGTTTGTTGAACAGACGCGGGCTGTTCGACACGGTCGATGAACTGAACGTCGTCGGTCCGGGCATGAGAACCGACGTCCGGGCCATGGGTGTTGTGGTGATCGACATCGACCGGTTCAAATCCATCAATGATAGATACGGGCATCCGACAGGGGATGCGGTGCTGATAGAGGTTGCGAATCGCCTCAAGCATGCGGCATCCACCGAGTCAGCGGTGTCCCGACTGGGGGGCGACGAGTTCGTGTGCGTCCATATCGGTACTCGCGAGGAAGTCGACGACGCAGAAGTACGCATTCGCAGCGCCCTCGAGGAATCCTTCAGTGGCCCGCCCTTCACCACAAGTATCGGGTCTGCAGGCGACACGACGATTCGCGGTGACGCGACGGGTGCGGTTGTCCGCCGCCTGATTGCCATCGCCGACATCGACTTGTATCGCAACAAGGCTCATCTGCACAACGCCAACCGCTCATACCCGGTGGACCCGCTCGTCATCCGCGACCGCATCCACGCACTCATCGACGAGGGTGGCCCGAATATCGTCTTTCAGCCGATCTGTGACGCGGTGACTACCGAAGTTGTCGGCTATGAGGCGCTCTCACGCTTCCCATTCGGTCATGGCTCCCCCCTCATCTGGTTCCGCGACGCCACCTCCGCCGGCATCGGCCCGCTGCTCGAACTTGCAGCCATCGATGCTGCCCTGGCCGCCATGCATTCGCTGCCGCAATCGGCATTCGTGTCCATCAATGCATCCGCCGAGACCATCCGCTCAACCGATTTACTGGACCGATTGACCCCACACCTCGGCGTTCGGACCATCTGCCTAGAAATTACCGAACATGAACGCGTGGACGACTACCGCTCCGTCGCTAGGTCGGTCGAAGGTTTGCGCGCAGCCGGGGTACGTATCTCCGTCGACGACGTCGGCGCTGGATTTTCCGGCTTCCTGCAGGTCGTCGAACTCAAACCAGACACACTCAAGATCGACTACACCCTCGTGCACGGCATCGACAACGATCCGGCGCGCCGCGCCGCGACGGTGGCCCTCACCGCGTTCGCCAAGGAAGTCGGCGCGACGCTCATCATGGAAGGCGTCGAAACCGAAGGCGAGCTCCGAGTCGCCGTCGAACTCGGGGTCGACATGGTCCAGGGTTACTTGACCGGCCGACCGGTACCGGCTCCCTAAACCTCGGTCCACGACGGGTCGTCTCGCAGAACTTTCGCGTCGCGAGCGAACGCTCTCACCTTCTCGTCGAGCCATACGTGCGCGGGCACACCGCCACCGAGCAATTCGTGTGCCAGGGCCGGATTCTCACCCAGGGGAACATCACTGCCCGCGATGACGACATTGCCCCAGCGGCGGCCCTTCAGCATCGCCGGATCCGCGATGATCACCGTATGCGGAAAAACGCTGCCGATCGTGGCAGCTTCCCGCTTGGTCCGCGTCAAATCACGGGTGTCTCCGCAGTTGACGACATAAATTCCGCGCGGAGCGAGAACTCGCCTGACGTGGGCGGTGAATTCCGCCGTGAGCAACGGCTCCGGCGTCGTACTACCGGCGAACACGTCGCGCACGACGAGGTCCCGACTGTCCTCGGTTAGGGTCTCGGTGACCGCGCGTGCTTCTCCGACTCTGATCCGCAGCAGAGGGGCGCGGGGGAGGTCAAACCATTCCCGCACGAGTTCGGCCAGCTTGCCGTCGAGTTCCACGACCACCTGCCGGGCGTCGGGGTACACCGATGCAAGATATCGAGCCAGAGTGCAGGCGCCGCCGCCGAGGTGGAGGGCTCTCAGCTTTCCGCCCGAAAAGCTATGGTGTCGAACGATTCCTGCCATCCACCGCATGTACTCGAAATCCAACTGCGCCGGATCATTCATGTCGATGTGGGAGCTGGGCACTCCGTTGACCTCGATGGTCCAGCCATCAGCGGTCAACGTATCGCGGACGAGTTCACATGTCCCGGTATCGATCTCGTAAACCCCGGCCTGCGGCCCCGACGGTGCAGCCCGCGACCCTGACGTGGCCTTCTTCCTAGCCATAGTTCTCAACCCGGTCCCGTAGCTCGCTCACACAGCCAGTATGCGGCTTCGCCGCCTGTGTGCGCGTAGTAGGTCTCCGCTCCTACTTTGCGTGCACGGGCATGGCATTCGGATGGCATTGGCACCGTAGTCAGCTGTTGTATCGGGCCAGTTTCACGGTCGTGGCATGCAAGTTTTCCGGCGTTGGACGCGACTAGTTCGCGTCGATCGCATCGGCGACCGTCTGGGCGAACGCCGCCATCCCCGCAGCCGTCGGATGCAGGGGTGCTGCCGGGTTCGCGGGTATCACGCCTTCCAAGTAGCGATCAGCTGGAGCTGCGCAGGCATCGTGCCCGACGCTGACCGCCCGCACGGCCACGAACCTGGCACCGTGTTCCTGAGCTTGCTTCGCTAGAGCGTCGTTCATTGCGTTCACGCTTGCCTGCAGGTAGTCCGCGTCCCGCGCCCACACCGGTTGCACTCCATAACAACCGCCGGGCCGCACGTAGGTTCCGTAACCGACAACGATGATGTCTGCATTCGGAGCACGTTCACCGATTCTCTCGAACACCTCTCCCCAGCCTGGGGCGGCCGCGTCGATGGCGTCGCCGATCACGTTCGCACCTGCTGCCGTCAACGCGTCGGCACACGACGAGCCGTTCGGCTCTGCCGAGAAGTTGACGCAGCCGCGAGCAGTGGACACCAGATCGACATCGTTGCCCCCGATGGTGATGGTCACGAGGTCGGTGTCGGCCGACAGCGCGTCGAGCTGGACGGGTATTGGTCCGCTGTTGGTCGACTGCGGGTCGATCGTGATGTTCTCCGAGCGCGCCCCAGAGCACGAGACGTCGGTAAACGTGGTCGCACCGATGAGACCCGCGAGTACGTGTGGGTAGTTCTGGCTCGATTGCAGACACCCGGGGGCGCCGGCGGATTCGGGGATCAGTGGACCAGAGGCACCGGAATCACCGAGTGCGACGTAGGCGATCGACAGTATCGGTTCGTCGGGGACGTCGGGGGCCGACGACGAGCAGCTCACAAGTATTGAACCTGCTACGAGTACTGCCGCCGCGCGCCACATTCTTCGACGCTACCGGTACCGTGGATCGGGTTCACAGTGCCTACTACGAAAGACGAGAGAATTCCATGATCACCAACTTCATCAATTTGATTCTCGGCAGCGTCAGCTCCATCTCTGCAGGTAGCAGCGGCTTCGAACTGGCGCCAGGAGTTCTACCCTTCGGTCTGTAGTCCTGGCATGGGCGAGGACCTTCCGATCTGTATCACCTGCGGCGTGCAGTATCCATTGGACGTGGACCGTGCGCACTGCATGATCTGCGAGGACGAAAGACAGTACGTCGGCCACGACGGTCAGCGCTGGACCACCCTCGCGGGCCTTCGGGACAGCGGGTACTCCGTGGAGATTCGTGAGGAAGTTCCCGGTCTGTGGGGCATGGCCACCACACCCTCGCTCGCTATCGGCCAGCGAGCGTTGCTGGTCCCGGGAGAGGGTGGAAACGTCCTGTGGGACTGCATCACGTACATCGACGACGCTGCCGTCGCTCGCGTCCGGGAATTGGGCGGCATATCGGCGATCGCGCTTTCCCATCCGCATTACTACAGCTCGATGGTCGAATGGAGTCGGGCATTCGGCGATGCTCCCATTTATGTCCACGAACGCGATGCCCAATGGCTGACCAGGAAAGACAACGTCGTCCGGTGGTCCGGGGATACTCTCGAAATCCTCCCAGGCCGGACTTTGATCAATGCCGGTGTGCATTTTGCCGGCGGGACCGTGCTGCACTGGAGCGACGGCGTAGACGGATTGGGCGCGCTGTTCGCCGGCGACATCTTCACCGTCGTAGCCGATCGCCGTTGGGTCGGTTTCATGTACAGCTATCCGAATCTCATCCCGGAACATCCCGATACGATTCGCAGAGCCGTCGAGCTTGTTCGTCCCTTCGATTTCGGATCGCTCTACGGCGCCTGGTGGGATCGGATAGTCACCGACGACGCACGCGGGGCGGTCTATCGCTCAGCGCGAAGATATTTCGACCACATCGGCGCAACATGGGGCCCCAACATGTGACGATGCACGCTTCTTGCCGCCGGTCGCGAATTACGAGCCGCAGGCTGGACGCCGCGCGTCTGCGCGAGACAACGACTGGTTGATCGGCCGCGGATTGATCGAGCACAATTCGGGGTACGCGCTTGCCATGACTGGAAAGCACGCAAAACCAGAGACCGAACACACCGGCACGGGCGCGGAAGGCGCCAAGAACGACGTCCAGTCCGACCCAGCCGCAGAAGAGACTTCCGGCGATTGGGCAAGCGAGGGCGGTGCGACGCCGGCTGGGCCCGCAACCGACTCGAAGTAGCCCTCAGACCCTATTGACCGACCGTTTCACTTCGTGGATCAAGTGCAGATCGCACGCCGCGACAACCTTCTCGACGGTCGACTGGCGGGACAGCCAGTCGCCGTCGAGAGTAAATTCGACTCGCAGGTCTCCGAGCCAGTCGATGTGCCTCACAATGCCGACTGTTCCTGCCGGCACGCCGGCACGCCATGCGCGTTTTCCGAGATAGCTTGCCGCAGCCACAGCGTCACCACGGCGGAGCGCCCGCGACTCGTTGATAGATCCTTGTATTGCTGAATTCACACTTCCCCCGACTCGGTCGATCCTGCTGACAAGTGAACACCGATATCGCATAGCCTTCAAGTCGCCTGCAGTTCGTTGAGCAGCGGTTTCGCAGGCATTTAGCCGGGTTTTACCGCTTGAACCGTCGAGCTGCCGAATACACTGTTACGCGACGAGTCTGCGCCCCGGGCGGCGGGCCCGGGGAAGAGTGAGGGGTTTCTTATCTGCAGCGAAACTTCGCATCTACACCCGAATTTCAGGTGCAGATGCGAACTTTCGTTGCAGACAACAGCTGGAACCATCGACACCGCCAGCTTGCTTCAGGTGATCCGCACCCGTGATGTGGTTGCGCTAAATCACCGATCTCGATAGTCGAGGATCACCGCGTACGACCCCACCCCGAGGAGGGTGCGTCCTTCGATCTGCTCGGCATTCACCATCATCGAGGCGATCACTCCTGTTTCAGGGTCGAAGTCGACGTCGTCAACGGTTCCGAGATCGACACCGTCGGTGCTGACTGCCCGTTTACCGAGAACATTGTGGGTCTTGCCGTCCAACGCGGCGAGCGCGTCGTCGGAGTCGATGTGGACAATCGCATCGGCGGTCTCGACGGTGACGGCATCGACTCCACATGCGGAGACAGCCGACCACGCGAGCGCGTTACCTGATTTGCTTTTCTTGATGTGCATTCCGGCGACCGCCCGGCGGCTCGGATCCACTAGAAATCCGGCGATGGTCCCGACGGTGTCGGCGGTTGACGTACTCACTACTTTGCGGCCCGTGCACTCGGAGAACAACATCAGTTCGCCCCCTTCAATTGTTCGCGAAATGCTTCGACGGCCGCGCCGAATCCTGCGAGATCACCGCGAACGAAGTCGGTAGCGCTGGCGGGCACCATCAAATGTTCCTTGGACGCGGCGAGCGTGTCCGGCAACGGGATCAGGACCGTGGTGCCCTTGTTCTTCATCGACTCCGAGGACTTGATCTCATAGCCCACTACTTCGCATTTCCCGCCGTAACGTCCGCTGACTTCGATGATTACATCGACAACAGTGCCCAGGTCGGTTCCGGCGTCCGTGAGGACAGTCGAGCCTAGGATGTCCCCACGCTGCTCGTGGGTAGCTGCGGGTGTTTCGTCGTTTGAGTCGGCAGCATCGAACATCTCGTCCGCAGATGTGAGCAGATCTTCGCGCAGAATCATCACGGCGTCGGGTCCCAGAGCTGCCACCGAACGCCACGGTAGGACCTCTTTGCGGGGACCGGAGAACAGTCCTCGACCGGCCAGGGTGAAACCGGCGACGGCGCCGCCGTCGGGGGCGTAGACGATGTCCTTGATTTGCGCGATGTCCTCGCCGATGAAAGTCACGACGGGTCTTTTGGCGATCTCGCTGGACCGCATCAACTGGTCACTCATGACTTCCCCGATTTTTGGTTTTGCCTGGTCGGCCGGTGATAATCACACCGCCGGATCGTCGTTTTGCCTGAATCGCCAGTAACGCAGCAACGAGCACCACGATCACTACCAGCGCTATCAACACCCATCCCCACCACTGCATGAAATTTCTCGATTCTCTCGACCAACGAAAAGGTAGCGCAGATCGGCCGAGGCACAGACCATTGCTTTTCGGACCTACAATTTATTGGAAATACCCGTGCCTCCCGTTTCGCAAACTCGACCACTGCACTGCTACGGATTCAGTGCTTCTCAGCAAATATTCTGGCCGAATTCTCGGGCGCCACTCACCGCAATGCCATGACATCCCGCAGCGCCCTCACATCGACTCGACACTTCGTGCCGCCGTCGCCTCGTTCACGGACGCAGCGATTACGTTCTTTGCGCGTGGTTCTTCGCGCGCGGGATGAATCGGCCAGACCCCTGTTCCGCATCACTGTTCATCTCGAACCCCGTTAGTGCGCAACGACTCTGATTGAACTTCTTGGATACCTCGGGGGTGTGTAGTTGTTTTCGCTCGGTCCACCATTCGTCAACCATCGATTGACGAATCGGGCCGCGGGGGGCAGTTACACACGAAGAGTGAACCTTCTGCAGTAATCTCCTTCAAAGGCGAACTGAACGCGGTTCGCATCGAGAGTGCTGTGGCGGGCAAGGGGGCCTTCGATGGATACGAACGCCTTGTCGTGGAACCGTCCCCTCTCCGGCCTAACCAAGCTCTTGAGCTTCGTCTCCGTTGCCCTCACAGCAAGCGTCGTGTTCTACGTCGGCAACGAATCGGTCCGCTTCCTGGTTCTCGGTGCGTTCGGAATCGGTTCCATCATCGCCATCGGCGTCGGGATTCACCGATACAAGCCTGCCGACACCAGATCGTGGGTATACCTTTTCGCGGCTGCGATTTTATTCCTGATCGGGGTCGGCCTTCGTGGAGATCCGACCACGCACCCCGTCAGCGTCACTACGATGTCCATTGCCTTCACTTCGGCCGGTTATGCCTTCATCGTTTCGGCACTCGCGCGTTGGATTCTCGACCGCCGGTCCAGGGACGACATCACACCGTTGATCGATGCCGGCCTGATCACCGTCGGCACGCTTTTCTTGACCTGGGTCGTGTTGATATCGCCCATTCTCGACAGCGGCGTCGGCACCGTTGCGGCAATCGCCAACGGGGTGTACCCGGCTATCGACGCCGGCGTGATCACGATGGTCGCATACCTTCTCGTATCCTCACGCCGACGCAATCGCGCACTTCGTCTACTGCTGCTCGCACTCGTGGCCGTATTGATCGGCGATATCGCCTATGTCTATTCGCTTTCGCGCGCCATGCCGATGTCCCCGGGGCTACTGGATGGCGTTTACCTTCTCGGCTATGCATCGCTCGCCCTGGCCGCTCTCGATCCGCAGATGGCCACCATGCGACACCGACAGCGCGCAGCTCCACAGCAGAACCGACGCCGAGTCACTTTCGTCATCGTGATGCTCGCCGTGTGCGCGGCCATCCCTGTCCTCGGCACTGCCGTGTCGACTACAGATCTCGTCGTACGCTCGTCGCTGTTGTCGGCTATCTTGATCGGCACGTTCCTACGCGGTGAACGAGCGATATGCCTGTTGATACACAGTGAGGATGACGCCAGATACCGCGCGGCGCACGACGCACTCACCGGACTACCCAACCGCACGATGCTCGATGAGCAGTTCGCCCAGCTCGAATCTCTGGATACTCGCGGCTCGATTTTTGTACTGTTCGTGGACCTCGACAATTTCAAGATGGTCAACGACTCCTACGGTCACCGCGTCGGTGACGAGATGATCGCCGCCGCCGCTCACCGAATTCGTGCGACCGTACGCTCTTCGGACACGGTGGTTCGTTACGCAGGAGACGAATTCATCGTTCTCGGGCGATGCACTCGCCCGGAGATCGAGACACTCGCACGCTCGCTGATCGAGCGGATCGCCGAACCGTTCGTACTGAGCGCGGCGAATACGTACATGACGGCATCGATCGGAATAGCGTCGGCCCGCAGTCGGTCGCACACTCTCGACGATCTCATCCGCGAAGCCGACACCTCGATGTACCACGCCAAGTCCCAGGGAGCATCACGCTTCGCCTTCTTCGATGAATCGCTCAGAGCATCGTCGACAGCAGCGGTGAAGACCGCGACCGCCCTGCGCGGCGCAGTGCAGCGTGGAGAACTCGAGGTGCACTACCAACCGATCGTCGTGACGTCCTCTCGGACCACCGTCGTCTACGAGGCTCTCGTCCGATGGAAACACGAAGGCCGACTTCGCCCTCCCGGAGAGTTCGTGCCCATCGCGGAATCGACCAATCTCATCGGCGAGATCGGTGAATGGGTATTGCGCACCGCACTGACCGACCTCGTGATGCTTCAAGGTCAGGGCCAAGCGGTCACCATGTCGGTCAACATTTCTCCGATGCAACTACGCGAGGACACGCTGCCGGAGCTCGTCGCCGAACTGTTGCACGAGGCCGGTCTCACAGGCGCTGATCTGGCGTTGGAAGTCACTGAAACCGCACTGATCGACGACATGTTCGCGGCGAAGGACATCCTCGATCGGCTCGCGGCGATGGACGTAGTAATCGTGCTCGACGACTTCGGGGTCGGCTACTCCTCGCTCAGCCGACTACGTGAACTGCCCATCGCTTTGCTGAAGATCGATCGCTCCTTCATTTCCGAGATCGGACGCACGGAAACGGGTGATTCGCTTGTCAGTGCCATTGCCTCGATGGCACAGGCCCTTCCCGTTTCGATCGTCGCGGAAGGCGTCGAGACGGAGCAGCAAGCCCGCGCGATCGAAGCGCTCGATTGCCGTTTCGCGCAGGGGTATCTGTATGGAAGGCCGGCTCCGCTCGAGCATTGGCTGGATACGCCCCACTCGTTGAACTAGCGCCGATCACACGAGCAGATAACCCATTCCAGTCTCGGTCCGTTAGGTGACGAGGTCGCGCAGGGTCGTCTTCGAGTTTCTGGCGCACTTTCGTACGGTCAGGCTGCCTTCGTCGATGTCGAGATGACCGGTGCCGTTACACCTTGGTCGCCGCCCTTTTCGGATCGAGCGCGTCGGCGATCAATGCCGCGTGCAGAGACCGCAGACCCGACGTCTTCATCGGATCTATTCCGGTGATCTGTTCGATCCGCTTCAATCGATAATCGACGGTATTGGGGTGTACGACAAGGAGTTTCGCAGCTTTTTTGCGATTTGCCTCTGTCGCCACGAACACCTGCAGAGTCGGAAGTAGGTCAGGAATTCGACGAAGCGGATCGAGCAGTTGCCTCAGATGCCGCTGACCAGCGCCGGGACGTGCAATTTGAAACTCCAACGCCAGATCGGCCATTCGGTACAGACCGGGCCGGTACCCGAGACGTTGAACGAGTCGGAGTAACTCGTACACATTCTCAGCGGCAGCGGGCACTCGCTCCGGAGATGACATCGCAGCCGCAGCCGAGACCGAAACTCCACCGGCTTCGGTAAGCTTGCCGACAAGTTCGTCGACGGCGGTGGGGCTGGCGTCGGGCATGAGAATCGTTCCGCCGGTGGGGCTCAGCATGGCGATGGACGGAGCCGGAGCAGTGAACTCCGATAGTGCCGCAAGGATTCGCTGAAGCTTTCGCCCCGCAGCGGCGTCCCGGACAACGGGCGCTCCAACTTCCTCCGGATGCGGCGGGAAATGCACCGCGATGACTTCGTATCCGGCCGCCAACTCCACGCCCATACGCTCCGCAATGCCCGCGGCCCGCACATCGCCGGCCAGCAATGCGGTGATCATCGCATGTGATTGATCGTGAAGTTGCGTGGCAACTGCCCGGTACTCATGGAGATATGCGGAGGACACCGCCTCCGAGACGAGGTCGAGCAGACCGAACATGAGAACGGTACCGTCGACCAGTGCGGCGTGCTCGCCATCCAGAGCTCGCCCCGCGACCATGCGAAGACCGACCGAGAACCCCTCGTGAAAAGCGTGCTGAATGGACGCGAGCGGTACGCCGACCCGAGCCCACTTGCCTGCTGCAAGGCGCAAGCGCGCCAACTGCGCATCGGATGGTTGCGATCTGCTGTCGAGTACGTCGGCTGCCAAAGCCACACACACCGCGACCATGTCTGCAACCTCGACGCGGCCCGGTTCTCCCGTGAGCTCTGCGCATTCGCTGGTGGTAAGCACATGGTGCGCCACGTGCCGTGTCGCGTCCCTCGTGTCGCGCAAGTGACGAGAGGCCGGCCGCCCACCCAGGCTTATCAACTCGACCGCACTCGAGGACTCCAGGCTCATTGCCATGGGTAATCACCTTTCCCAACGGTCGTTCTTTGTTGCTTTCCCTAAGGTATCGCAACAAACAAACTTTATGTTCATTATATGGCTTCAAACAAACTTCGAGTTTTTTATGGCTGCAGCCATAGGTGGGCCGTCACACAATTCGTGCGTCCTCGAGGCGGTAACGGAGTCGTTTGGTGCGATCGCGTAGGTCCAGATATCCAGCGCCTCCAGGTCAGATGATTGCCTGGTCAGCGGTGCCGATCGGATCGGATGGCTCAGTCGTATTCGCGAAACTGATGGAACCAGCCCGAGCAAGACGCTGCGACCTGCGCCGGGGAGCTCCGGCAACGACGGCCTGGCCGGCTCCCAACGAACGTATGCCTGTCCACCACTTCGAGTGTCGTCACGAGTCCATGCCCCCCAGCAGTTCTGTGATCTTCCAGTTCGAAAGCGCTCATCGGCGCATGAAGATCACAATAGGGATTCAACCAATCTTAAAGATGGTTTTGACCGTATCGAGCTGCTACCAGGCGTAAGTCGAGGAGACCTACAAGACTCTTGCCAAGCGCTTTTGTGACAAGTCCTTATTGATTTTAGGTAGTTCGACACATTGTCATTCCCTGGCAGCAACGGGGTGTGGTTCGACGACGTCGACCACTCGGCCTCGTCGCGTTCCTAGAAGAGCTTCCGCTAGGCGGCCGTGCGTTGGATGTCGGGCTCGTGCTGCTCGATCCACTTGTCCGTGTACTGGAAGTGCGGGCGACGATCACCGACGTATGAGCTCAGCCACGACACAACCGCAACGTACCGATTTCGGAAGCCCACCATGTACATCAGGTGAACTGCCAACCACATGATCCAGGCGATCGGGCCTGTCATGTCGATTTTTCCGAAGAGTCGTGCAACTGCGCTGAATCGCCCGACGATCGACATGCTGCCTCTGTCGAGGTACTTGAAGGCGGTGCCGACGTCCGCTTTGCCGGTGATCATCTTCGCGACGTGCCGCCCCTGCTGCATCGCGACGGGTGACTGGCCGGGGAGTCCGTTCAACGACGTGACATCTCCGATCGCGAAAATGTCGACGCTGGAGCCGACGGTCAAATCGTTGTGCACGAGGAGTCGTCCGGCACGATCAGTGGCGCAACCGGTGCGCTCGGCAATTTTTGCCGCCAACTCGCTCGCCTGCACGCCCGCAGACCAGATCACGGTCCTGGCCGCGATGGTGCGTTCGATCTTGGTGTCGACGTCCTTGAAGGTCACAGTGTCGTTGGCGATATCGGTGACCATCGACCCGGTGACGACATCGACGCCCGATTTCTCCAACTTCGTGCGCGCATATGCGCTGAGCTTGCCGCCGAACGCCGGAAGTACATCCTTGACTCCGTCGACGAGTGTGACTGTGACGTCACCGGGCGCGATGTCGGGAAACGAGCCGGCGAAATATCTGAGCGCAAGGTCGCGGATCTGACCGGCCAATTCGACGCCCGTCGCACCGGCGCCGACGACAACGAAGCTCAGCAGTTCCCTCTTCGCTGTCGAATCCGAGGTCAAATGCGCCTCTTCGTAGCAGCTCAGGATCTGCTCGCGCAGCGCGATGGCGTCGTCCACGGTTTTGAGCGCGAAGGTACGGTCCTTGAATTCGTCGTGGCCGAAGTAGGCCTGAGTCGCACCGGTGGCGACGATGAGCTTTTCGTAACCGATCGTTCGAACAACGCCCGCCGCGCTGTAGGTGACCTGGTGGCGCTCGGGATCGACATCGACTACCCGCCCGAGGCGGACGTCGGCCGAGTCGTACTCCGCGAGGATGCGCCGGATGGGCGGCGCGATTTCACCCGTCGAGAGCATCCCGGTAGCAGCTTGGTAGAGCAGCGGCTGGAAGAGATGCTCAGTTGTACTGGAGATGAGCGAGAACCTCACGCCGGCCTTGCCCAGAGATTTGGCGGCTGCCAACGCTCCGAATCCCGATCCCACGATGATGACCTCGTACGTTTCCACGACACACTTTCTGTTCGACTAAAATTCCAACCTCCATGAAACTCCGGCAACGGCTGGCTATCAAGGTGAAAATTCAAATAGCATCCATGAGTAATACTCATGATTGGGGACGCAGTGGAGCTACGGCAGTTGAAGTACTTTCTCGCAGTCGGAGAGGAGTTGAACTTCTCCCGGGCCGCCGAGCGCTGCTACGTGTCCCAATCTGCGATCAGCCTTCAGATAGCAAAGCTCGAGCGCGAAATGGGCGAACCACTCTTCGAGCGCTCGTCACGTTCTGTTCGATTGACCGTTGTAGGAGCAAAACTGGTGTCCATTGCGCGGCACATGTTGGAGCTGGAGCAGGCCGCACTGGCGTTGACCGCACGACGGCAGAACCAACTCCGCTTGGCCGGAAACATGACCTTTGCCGCGAACGCACTCTCCGCGATCGTTCGAGTACGCGAGCAGCACCCCGAAGCGGAGATCGACTTCGTTCTCAAACGATTTGCCGAACAGATAGAAGCCGTTACCTCCGGCGACTGCCAAGTAGCGCTGATACGTGGCAGCGTGGAGCGCTCAGGACTGCAGGTCTCCGAACTGTGGACAGAAGATCTCGTGGTGGTCCTAGCCGAAGGACACCCTCTGGCGGACAACGCATCTCCAACTTTGGAACAACTCGCAGACTACCCGTTGCTACTACCCAAACGAAGTGAGCAGATTCTGCTGCACCGAGTAGTCGAGGGCGCCATGAAACGTAGCGGCCTGCGGCTGACGTTCGGCCCCCCTGTTGCCAACGACCACACAGCGAGCGCTGAACTTCTCAACCATCCTGACTGCTGGTCGATCCTGTACGCGAGCACCGCCGAAGGTACGCCGAGTTCTGGGCTCGTCTTCAGAACCGAAGCCAGCCGTCGCCTCCAACTGGCGGTCTCGGCCGTCGTCGATTCGTCGGTCCCCGCATCGGACATTCAGCGTCATCTCATCGAGGCGTTGGCGGACACCGCCCCGGAAGTGCGCTAACTGTTTCGCGAATTTCCACCGAGGCTAGAGTGAACTACAGCTACAACACCGTCAGTGCCGAGTGCAGGTCGAAGGGAGGGCCTGTGCCGGAAGACCACGACGCCTTACCATCCCGAGTGATCGTCGTCGGGGTATCCGAAGCTGATCTGGAAGCTCTCAGTTCCCTGCTGAGCACAGTGAATCCCAAACTCGGTTGGTGTGTCGTCGTCGCGCAGCCCATGACACCGTCAGGCGGCGGCGCTCCGGTGCAGATCCTCGATCGAGCCAGTGCGCTTCGCGTTGAGGAGGCCACCGATGGAGCCCCGCTGCGGCCTGACACCGTCTTCGTCGCCCCTCCCGGCCACGACATTTCGATCGACCAATCGATCATCAAAATCGAAGCACCGCATGCACTGCAGCGCCCATGGCCCAGTATCGATCGCTTGTTTGTGTCCGCTGCACGTTCGTTCGCGGAGCGGTCGATAGCCGTTGTGTTGTCGGGAACAGGGAACGACGGCGCGGCGGGCGTCGAGGCGATCAAGTCGGTGGGCGGCGTTGTCGTCGAACAAAAATCAGTTCCAGCATCTTTCGCAACCGGGTCCGTGGATTTGCAGGTATCGGCCGATCGGATTCCTCGCGAGCTCGAACGATTACTCGACGCCATGGAGCTACCTCGTACCGATGGAACAGCAGCTGTCCCGACGGAATCCACCACGATCGAACCCGGACTCTTGGGTGAGGCGATTGCCGTGCTGCAAGACGAAGAGGGAGTCGACTTCTCCGGTTACAAGACGTCGACTCTGCAACGCCAGATCGTTCGCCGTCAAAGGTTGCTCGCGCTGGAAAACACTGAGCACTACGTTCGTTATCTTCGCGACAATTCCAGTGAGGCATCGGCCCTTACCCGATCTCTCCTGGTCACTGTCACCGCGTTCTTTCGGGACGGGCACGTGTGGGACGGGCTCCGAACGCATCTGTCCGCCGCCATTTCCGAGTCGAAAAGCGGCCAGTTTCGAGTGTGGGTTCCGGGCTGTGCCAGCGGCCAAGAGGCTTACACCGCAGCAATGCTCGTCGCTGACGCACTCGGGGTTTCGCATGAAAATTTGTCCGGCCGGATGAAGATCTTTGCGACCGATCTCGACGAGCGAGCGCTCGAGGTCGCACGAAAAGGAAGATATAGCGTCGCTGAAGCCGAGGCGATTCCGCGGCGGCTGCGCCAGCAGTGGACGCGGCTCACGGGAGGCCAGGTGGAAGTACTCCCCTCGCTACGCGACACCATCGTCTTCGCACGCCACAACGTTGCTTTCGATCCACCATTTCCTCATCTCGATCTCGTCTCGCTCCGCAATACATTGATTTATTTTCAGCCGCGTCTGCAAGAGCGAGTGCTCCAACTGGTTCAGTTCGCGTTGGTTCCGAACGGGTTGCTTCTCCTGGGTCAGAGCGAACGCGTTCCCTGGGCAGACGAGATGTTCGTGGTCGTCGACGACGACAACCATTTGTACCGCAAACGCCAGCCCGCTCGGCTACTCGGACTTCCGCCCGGTCGGATGGTCCCTTCCTTCGGAACGGCCAGCCGATCGGAGTCGTTCGATATCAGATCCAGGGGGTCGAAAGAGGACAGTCAATTTTATCGCGACATCCTCAAGGCAGTGGCCCCAGCCGCTCTGGTCCTCGACGCTCGATCCATGCTTCTCGAAGTCGTAGGCGACGTGGCGCCCTGGTGCACAGTCAGCGAAGGTGCGCACAGCGGCAACGTCATCGACTTGCTGAAGGACGAGTTCCGCGCTGCCGTGCGCGCCATGCTGAGCCAGCTGCGCCACAGTGCACCCGGGACCGTGTCGCGGAAGATCCACAGCGGAGAAGCCAGCAGCCACATTTCGGCCAAAAGAATCGAAGGTGACAGCGGTGGCTCGATCGTCACTTTCGAATACGCTTCAGAAGACGCTGCGGCCACCAATTCGGTAGCTGCTGCCAACGACGGCGCAACCGACCTGGTCAGCCTCGAGCTCGAGGCGGTGTACGACGCCTTGCAAGCAACAGTCGAGGACCTGAGTTCGTCGAACGAGGAGCTTCAAGCCCTCAACGAGGAGTTACAGGCATCGTCGGAGGAACTGCAGGCTTCGTCGGAAGAGGTACAGGCCTCCAACGAGGAATTGGAGGCGACCAATGAGGAACTCACGTCGCTCAATCAAGAATTGGCGGCCCGCGGTGGTGAACTCACGCGAACGAATATCGATCTGGAGAACATACAGAGCTCACTGACGAACGGCCTGATCATGGTCGATCTGGAGCTGCGGGTCATTCGGTACACACCTCTTGCGGTCCGCCTGTTTTCACTGATTCCTTCAGATCTGGGTCGCACGTTGACGACGATCCCCACCACGATCCCGGTACCGGGACTCGAACATGCGCTGCACGACATCCTCAACGGTGCCCATGGCCGGATCATCGAGCTGGACACCGAGGATCGTGATCTTCTCGTTCAGACCCAGCCGTACCGGGGTGAGACCAACCAAGTACTCGGAGCGATAGTGGTCGTGATCGACGTCAGTGAGATTGCGGCGGAACGTCGATCCCGCGACCGGGCTCTCACGAACCTCGAGATGGTCACCGAGTCGATAAAGTCCGTTGTATGGCAACGAGATTCGGCCGGAAACCTCAGCTTGCTGACGCATCGCGTCGAGGAGCTCTACGGGCTGGAGCGAGCACGCGTCCAAGCTGATCCCTCACTTCTTCTCACAGCGATACACCCGGACGACCGACAGCGAGTAGCGGCGATTTCTGCTTCCGCCGAACCGACCTGGCAGATGATGTATCGAATCGTCAAGCCCAACGGATCTATTCGTTGGATCGACGAGACCGCGACACTCGTGCAACCGAAGGACGGATCACCGCCCGTTCGCGTCGGAAGCGCCAACGATATTACCGAGCAACAGGAACTCGCCGAAGCCAACCGTCGACAATCGGAACTACTCTCCGTCCTGTTCGACAGCTCCACGCTCGGTTTACTCGTGGTGGATGCGAACGATCGAATCCTGCGAAGCAGCAGTGCAATCGAAAGCATGACCGGCTACCTCAATGCAAACGTCGTCGGCCGCACACTGTCCAGTCTCATCTCCGAGGATCTGCCCGAGGAAAACAACTCAGGTCGGACGAATCGGCGGATGATGTGGCCGGACGGACGCAGCACAGCCGTCACAGTCGAATACCTCGACTCACACAGTTCCGACACCCAGCACACTGTGGTGCTCGTATACGACAACTCACGCCTGCGCCGTATCAGTGCCGAGCTCGCAGCACACGAGCAATTCGACCAGCAGACAGGGCTGCTCACCCGGACGTTCTTCCGTTCGCAAGCAAACGGGATAGTCCTCGCCAATCCTGGCCGCGCCGCGATTCTGTGGATCGACCTCGACGGATTCAAAGAAGTGAACGACCGCCTCGGGCATCGCAGCGGAGACGTCGTACTCTCTGTCATCGCAACTCGTCTGCAGCGTGCGGTTCGCAAGAATCATCTGGTTGGCAGACTCGGCGGCGACGAGTTCGCGATATTGATCAGTAGCGTCGACGATCTCGATGCTCTCGACATCCTGGTACACCGCATCCTGTCCTCCATACGTGAGCCGGTCATCATCGACGCGGCACATGCCTTCGTATCAGCTTCCATCGGCGTTGCGGTGAAACCGCAGGATGGCACCACTGCCGAGGAGCTCCTACGCAACGCTGACGTCGCAATGTACTCAGCAAAGCAAAACGGCCGCGATAGACACGCCTTCTTCACCGCGGTGATGAATCGCGACGCCGACAGAAAGGCTGCGCTGCGACATCAGTTCGCCGCCGCAGTTCGACACCGCGACTTCGAGCTTCACTATCAGCCGATCCGATACATCGCCGACGGTAAAATCGCGATGATCGAAGCACTCGTACGGTGGCGCCGCGACGGCGAACTCGTGAGCGCAAGCGAGTTCATCGAGCTGGCCACCGAGACCGGCCAACTCAGAGGGCTGGGGCGCATCATTCTCGACTGCCTCTTCGTCGACGTGGACACCTTGTACGAGAGGATCGGACAGGACCATCCACGCGTCGCAGTCAACCTGTCTGCGACCGAACTACGCGAACGCGAACTCACGGATCGACTCCTGGCGTGGCACCCGGCGGCCGGATTCGAAAAAATTGTCATCGAGGTCACCGAGCAGGTCACCCTCATACCTGGAGACCGCGCATTCGAAATTCTGGCGCTGCTGCGCCGACTCGGTGCCACCATCAGCATCGACGATTTCGGAGCCGGCTACTCGAGCCTTGAACTTCTGGGGCAACTGAAACCGGGAATTATCAAGATCGATAAGTCACTCACCGAAAGCGCCGCAGTCGACGACCGCGGTGCACGAATCCTCGAGGCCGCCGTCGGACTCGCCGGCGCACTCGAGACGACGCCGGTCATCGAAGGCGTGGAAACCGCTGAATTGGCTGATATTGCATTAAAAACAGGCGCCGAACTGGCCCAGGGTTATCACCTGGGCAGGCCTATGCCGCTCGCGCAGCTCATCGACGAAATAGCGGGCTGCGCGTAGTTTTCTCCAGTGTGTCAGGGAAGCACATTTCGATCACGTCGAGCATCATGGACGGCGCGACAGATGCCCCGGGCGACGCCCCGAGAACACCGGCGATGGTGCCGTCAGCACCAGCGATGATTTCGGTCCCGAACATCAGTTCGCCGGTAACCTTCGAGGCTGGTTTGATCAACTGGGCGCGTTGTCCCGCCTGAATCGGATACCAATCGGCCGTGTCAGCACCCGGATAGTACTTTCGCAATTGCTCGAACTTCCGTCTGCGCGGAGATAGCAGTTGGCTGATCAGGTATCGAACGAGTGGAAAATTTTTGAGACCCACCGACAGGAGCACGGGAAGATTCGACAGTGTGACGGTCGTGAACAGGTCGCGGAGGCGCCCGTGCTTCAGCAGCCTCGTACTGAAAGTCGCGTACGGGCCGAACATCAACGATACGTGGCCGTCGACGGCGCGCTTGTCCAAGTGCGGCAACGACATAGGCGGAGCGCCCCTAGCAGCTTTTCCGTACACCTTGGCGTTGTGCTGCGTGACGATATGCGGCTTGTCGGTACGAAGAAACTCCGCACCGAGGGGGAACACCCCATATCCACGGACCTCAGGAATTGCCGACTTCTGCAATAGCCGCAGTGCGTAGCCACCGGCGCCGACGAACACAAATTTCGATTTGACGTGGAAGTCGCTACGTAAGCTCAGATTTCGCCCCGAGACGCGCCACATCCCGTCGGGCGTCCGCGTGAGGCCGGTAACTTCGTGGCTGGTGTGGATCTTCGCTCCACGGGCCTTCATTGCCCTCGCGAGAGCAAGTGCCAGAGCACCGAAGTCGACGTCAATTCCCGATGTCGATCGAGTCGCGGCCACCCGCTCGGTTGCCGAACGGCCTTCCATAAGCAGGGGAGCCCATCGCCGGATCAGCTCCGCATCCTCGGTGTATTCCATCTCCTCGAAGAACGCATGTTCCTTCAGTGTCAGGAATCGACGGCGCAGATAGTCGACATCGAATTCGCCGAAGACGACATCCATGTGCGGCACAGGGGTGGAGAACGACGAAGACAGATCGCCGTCTTCGACCAAGGTAGTCCAAAACTCGCACGATATCTGAAATCGTTGTGCGATAGCAAGAGTCGTGGACGCATCGTCGGGGTCCGGCATATAATTCAGTTCACACAATCCAGCATGGCCTGTACCTGCATTGTTCCACGGCGCCGAGCTTTCGCCCGCGAGTTCGGTTCCTCGCTCGAAGATTGTGATCGAGGTATCGGGCATGAGCCTTCCCAGGAGCACACCGAGCGTCGTCGACATGATTCCTCCACCGATGAGAACAATGTCGATTGCATCTTCGGCTTGTGTAGTCATTTTCGATCCGTTCTGTCGGGTATCTCCCATCGTGGTCAGCCAAAATCAATCCGTCCAATGACAATTCAAGTGGACTATCATCCGAATATGGATGAGTACTCGGATACGCACACGGCGTCGATCGCACCGCTGCTTGCCGCGTTCGACGCCGCTGCCACTGAAGGACACATCACCCGAGCATCCGAGGTCCTCGGCGTACCCCAATCTTCGGTCAGCAGACGCCTCAAAGCATTGGAGAGAGTCCTCGGAATCCCGCTGTTTCAACCCGTCGGCCGAGGCGTGTCACTCACGGCGTCCGGGCGCGAACTCTTCGAGCGCACTCACCACGCAGTTCGAACACTCGACGACGCCGTAGCCGTAGTGCGAGCCAACGCGGATCCGGACAGCGGGCTGGTCAGGTTCGGATTTCCTTTGACGATTGGGCCGCAATCAGTTTCCTCACTGCTGGCGGACTTCCACGTCTGCGTGCCACGCATCCGAGTGCATCTGGTCCAGGCCCACGGCGAGGCACTAGCTGAGATGATCCGCGACGGGCGGCTGGACATCGCAGTGCTAATTCCGCCGCCCGACGATCTAGATTCAATAGTGCTGGGTAGCCAAACCATTCGGCTTCACGTCGCATCCACACATAGATTGGCACGCAGAAAAGAAGTGAGCATCGAGGAACTCGCCGACGAGTCGTTTGTCGCCAGCCCACCGACATTCCACCTCAGAACATTGCTCGACGCGTGGTGTATGGACGCGGGGTTCGCCCCGCGAGTTCCATTCGAGATCAACGAGATCGAGACGATCCGGGCGCTCGTGGGAGCCGGTCTGGGGATCGCACTTCTGCCAGGTAGAGAGTCCACGGACCCGCGTTCAGTCGCAATCCCACTGCGTGATCGACGCACCCGCGATATCGGGCTGGCGAGTGGTCGCCATCGGCCAACCGCCGCAGTCACTCGCTTTCATTCGCACGTCATGGATCACATGGGGCGATAGCGTCGACAACGTCAACGAACCATCCGGATCAAATTTGGCCACGGTGGTCGCCGAAGGACAGCGAGGGTCGATATCGTCGCTGCGACAAGCCCAACCGAGATACCCAACAACGCTATGCGGGTGTCATCGACGGCCGGCGTCCATACGCAGTCTCCGCCGGAGACGACGAAAATACCAACAGCGGTGACCGTGCCGTTTCCCCTCGCCGACGAGACGCCGATAACCGTCGCACCGTCCGGTGTTGTGTACGGCTCGCTGAAGACTTGCACCCTCGCCAAGTTCGACCGCAGTTGCTCGAGCGTCCTTCGCGTACTCATGAAGCCCCCACCGTCAATGTGCTCATTGTTGAACCGACGATACCGCTCATACATTCGGCGCGATGCCGAACAGCAGCGCTTCGACTCCGGTGCGAAACACCGCGTCTATGTCGAGCGGTTCGGTCGCTGCGCCAGTATCTGGCGATGCGAAAAGGTCTGCTAGATGGGGATACTCGCCACTTCCAATCACGGCAGCGATTTGCTGGTGCCGAACTGCTCCAGATACCAAACCAGCATTCTCATGCACTGCGAATGTCCTCAACCAGCCAGAGAGCATCGCGACGCCCATTATCGTCGAGGCGGGGTCGCGCCGCCTTGTGAAGTCTGACAAACTTTGCCGCGTCGCAGTAGTGAGGCTGTGGAGTGCTTGGGCACTCGTTCCGAACCCGATTCTGTGGTCTCCATCACCACTCCCGAGGGCCTTCGCGGTCGCGCACTCGGTGCACCAAGCTTGCATTCGCCGATCGGTCGATCATTCGCGTCTTCGAACCCGACGTGAGACGTGCCTGCTCACTCAACTCGAATGCCTTCGCTGACTACAGTCAATCGGAGTAGGTAGGACGGCCAGATCCCACAACGGGAAGCCAATTATATTCGCCAACAGGGCTTTCAGCTGTGCTTTTGTGCACCCCGACCCAACAGAGGTTTTGCCGCAGCGTCGACAGCCCCCCTTCTACTCGTCTCCACGCGAGTGCCCTTCCTTCGTTGGCACGGTCGAAAACAGGCGTAATCACATCGTCGCGTACCCACTGAGACATGAGCGGGTAGCGGTTCGTCGTCTCACGTATCTCACAACCCCACCTGCTCCCGATTTACATCGGCGCCGACACCCCATATAACTGGCTGTATGGAAAACCCGTACACACCCGAGTCGGGCGCAGTGCCGAGGGAGTTGGTCGGACAGGACGGGTTCCGAAGAGCATTCTCATCACTGCTCGAAGGACTAGAGAACGGCAACGCTCAACAGTCACTGCTCGCGACCGGACTGCACGGCGTCGGCAAGACCGTTCTATTGCAAAACTTCGTCGCGACCGCGCGCAAACGCCGTTGGGCGGTCATCGACATCGACGCAGCCAGACGCGACGACCACGGATTCAGGCGCCAGTTGTCGTTCGAATTCCGCAGCGTGTTGCTCGCCATCTCTCCACGGTCCCGGTGGAAGCCGAAGACCGTAGCTGCGTCGAGGGTACTGGGCGCGTTCTCGTCGCTGCTGGGCAAAGACAGTCCGCTCACCCCCGAATGGACCGAGAGCGACAAGGGGAGTGCCGACACCGGAAGTCTCTCAGTTGATGTGACCGCGATGATTCTTGCGCTGGGAGAAGCCGCGCAGGAACACGGCACCGGCGTCGTATTCGCCATTGACAACCTGCACCACCTGACCGTTCACCAGCTGGGCGCTTTGATCGACGGTCTGCACCGCACTTATCTCAGAGAGTTGCCGATTACGTTGGTGGGCGCTGGGCTTCCGCGGTCCGACGCGATTCCTGCAGAAACTCAAGTACGTGCGAATCGGCTGTTCAAGTTCCCGGTTTTGGATACCTTGTCAAACGCCGCTGCCGCTGCACTACTTCGTGGGCCGCTCGCGTGGGACGAGGATGCCATCGACGCCGCCTTGGAGATCACCGGCAGAATTCCGGCGTTCCTGCAGGCGCTTGGGTCCGCGGTGTGGGACGAGACTCGAGGTGGATCGGTGACCGTTGCCCTGGTGGAGAAGGTACGCAAAGAATACGAAGATGCGCTCGACACCAAGTTTTTTAAGGGAACCGTTTCTCGCACAAACGAATTGAATCTCCCTTACTTGCGTGCGGTAGTCGATTCGCCGGTCGAAGCGGAGACCGCCCGACTACTGGCTCGCACCGCTCAGCAGTGTGCCGAAACACGAGCGGGACTGGTCGACAAGGGCTGGATCTTTCTACGCGAGGACGGCTCTACGGCATTCGCCGCGCCAGGGTTCGAGGACTATCTGAGACGGGCGATGCCGACTTTGGTCGTTCCTGCTCACAAGCAGAGGCGTCGTAGATACGACCCGTAAGGGTCAGCGGCTCATTGCTGAAAAGCCTCTACTGATCGAAGCGCTGGTTTCCACCACACGGCAGCAAAGGTCGGAGGCAGGTCAGTCTGCAATCCGATCCGCAACGATCGTGGCCAACGGCGACCTGAGGGTTACGGTGCCGTCGCCGGGAATCCATCGAGGTGCGGAGTCGAGGAACTCCTGAAGCCACTGGTCCTGCTGCATCAGGGCGTCTTCGCACATCATCTTCGTTGACGCCATCGGTCCATTCGATGCTTCAGGCCCGGGTCCACTCACTACGCCGCTACTGCTGTCGAGGGTTCCGATGAGTGTGTTGCAGCCGGCGTTGACAGAAACGTTTTCACCATTGGATTCGGCCGAAATTATGACGAAAGTACCGGCAACGAGATCGTGACCGGTGACGCTGGTGGCTTCGAATCGCTCGAAAGCCATTGCACCCGTCGCCGACTGTTCCGGATCCGACTCAGACGTAGTGACTTCCGACGGCGGTCGATCACTAGGTGCTTCAGAGCTCGGTGCGTCAGAGCTTTGCGTACACGCCGACACCGCGCATATGAGGCCGGCTATTGCGCTGTGCTGCAACAACACTCCAACACTCGGAAGTCTCATTCTGGACAACTCCTCGGTAATATTGCCTTTTCCATAAGGTCGAACTTACGCATGGCCCACCTGTCAGGGCCAGGGGTGTGCAAAGTTTTGGGCGCGGTGATTGAGTCGTTTACGGCGCGAACAGTTTCTCGCTCACTGTGAATCCTGCCTTCCCGAACGTGCTGTTCGCCGGTCTGTCACATTCGACGTCTCGTCGTCGTCTAACTTTCGAGACCGATTTCGACTACGGAAGGCAGATGCGCCATGGAAACAATTATTGTGAGTTCGTCGAAGTCGCCCCAGCAGAACACCCTCCGTGTCGCGCACGTACTCGGGGACGCGCTCGAGGCCAAGATTCTCAGCCCCGAACAAGCGACACCAGGCGTCCTCGCCCGAGCAGATCGGATCGGATTCGGCTCGGGAATTTACTCCAGGAGCTTCGACCCGGCTTTGGCACAGTGCATTCGAAGCCTTCCCGACATGACCGGGCGCGACGCGCCTTCGTATTCGCAACCAGCGGGCTGCCGGAGCCGCCGTTCCCGCGCTACACGCGCAGACTCGCACGCCTACTCCGCCAGTCGGGATTTCGGGTCGTCGGCACCTTCACATGCCGAGGTGTGGACACCTGGGGGCCGTTCGGACTGATCGGCGGAGTCAGCAAAGGCCGACCGGACCGCGACGACCTCGACCGAGCACGAGACTTTGCGGAAAGCATTGCGCGCTGAGAGGTCAGCGGCCGAGGATTGCTCCCCCGTTGACGCCCAGTAACTGACCCGTGACGAAACCCGCCTCCGGGGAGGCCAGGTAAGTCACCGAACTGACGATGTCGGATACCTGCCCGACCCGTCCGACCGCGGTCTCTCCGGCTCGCCGGGTCAGTTCGGTGTCGGTGGGTGTCGTGCCGAAAAACTCTGTACCCGCTACGAACCCAGAGACCACCAAGTTCGCAGTACCGCCGATCGCAGCCATCCGGGCCACCATCGAGTGGTTCCACCCGTGCAGGGCTGCTTTCGCAGCACCGTAAGAGTCGTTTCCTCGTTGTGCAGCAATCGAACTGATAGAAATCAGGCGAGTATCTTTGGCGGCAAAACGGGGCAGAACCGCCTCTGTGAGCAGTACAGCCGTGAGCACATTGACGGCAAAGTCCTCAGTCCAGCGTCGCTGTACCGTGGCAAGGTCCAAACCTCCGGCACTCGATCGACCACCCGCACAATTGACCAAGACGTCCACGGTGTCCAGGTCATCGGCGAGCCCGGTCACCTCTTCGGCGGAGGACAGATCGCACGCCCGGTATTTCACCGCGGGACCCATTGTCGCCGCGACCTCGGCCAGTTTGTCCTCCCGCCGGCCCAGGATCAGAACCGAATCCCCGGCGGCTGCGAACGCTGCGCACACCGCCTGCCCCATGCCAGATCCACCGCCGCTCACCACAATTCTTCTCACAGTTCCCGTACCCCCTCTGCTGCAAGCCGATCGATACCCTACGCCGAATCCCATCGAACTCGAGTTTTTTTGCGGGCTATCACCCAGCACGGCCCAGCACACGACGTAAGAAACGCACCCATGGACTCCATTGCACGGGATTGCTCACTGTGCCCGTAGCCGCCTGCTCCGCACGGTCGAGCATCTCCTCGATCACAACATCGTGTAGCGGCCGCAGCACTAACGACCACCGAAGTAGCCCGAGCCCTTGCACATTGGCGACCAAAAGATTGCTGAGCTCGGCCTGTTCGATCCCGACCGGCCGCACCGATATCTCGTGAAAGCCGACGAGTCCGATAGAACCGGTGAACTGGAAGCGGATCCACTCACCGGGCACATAGCCCGCGATCTTGTACCGCACCGGTCCATGGCCGCCGTCCGCCCCGACCTCCAGCGGCCGGTCGAACCGCATTCGTGGCCAATGCGCGGTTGGCCACAACGCATCATCGGATCCCGCCAGACCGTCTACCAGCCGGCTTACCTGGTCTACCGGCACGGAAAAGGAACGGGCATGGAAGTTCCGAACAAGCACAGCAGACTCCTAAGATAGTAGAGAGAGTTCTCTATAACAGTTTTGGAGGCTACTCTCTACTTCATGGGACGTACACCCCGCTTCGACGAGGACTGCTTCTTGGACGTCGCCTGCGACCTGGTCGCGGGAGGTGGCCCGGCGGCCGTCACGATGACTGCGGTAGCACGTGGATCCGGAGCGCCGAGTGGCTCTCTCTACCACCGCTTCCCAGGTCGCGGCGACCTCCTGGCCGCACTATGGCTTCGCACGATAGCCCGATTCCAGTCGGGATTCGTGGCAGCGCTCGACCACGCCGCCAACCAAGACGACTTGATAGCCGCCGCACAGCACATCGTGTCTTGGTGTCGCACAAATCCCGTCGACGCCGCGGTACTGCTTTGGGGCGCAGAGAGTTTCGGTAATTCCGAATGGGCAGCGGCAGACCTAGAGATCCTCGAGCGCGCGAACACCCGTGCCTTCACCGCACTGCATGACGCGGCGTGGCGGGTGGGGGCTGCATCAGAGGGGGATGTCGAGCTCGTCGAGCTCGCGGTTGTCGAGGCTCCCTTGGCTATTGTGCGACGCCGCCTGCGAAATGGCGTCTCGCTGACCGAGGCGAACGAAGCCATGTCCACACATGCGGCCCGTGCGCTGCTCAGTTCAGTTTTGCCGGCTTGACCCTGACACAGTGACAACGATTGGAATGGTCGACGAAGGAGGTGGTTGTCATGAAAACAACCAACCATGGTGGGCCGAATGCGCACCTCGTCGACGCTCTCGCTGCAGGCGAGCCGTCGACTCGTCTGCAGGCAGCTCTCGCTGCAGGCATCAGCCCTGATCCCGAGTGTGCGGACATTCTCGTCGAACAGTGTGCTGTCGAACCGGACTTTTTTGTCCGCGACATGCTGACCTGGGCGCTGTGCCGTCTGCCGGTCACCATCACGGTGCCGAGACTCATCCAAGAGCTCGCGTCCGATACGGCCCAGGCGCGCAGTCAGTCGCTGCACACTTTGTCGAAGATCGGGGATCGGCTCGCCTGGCCTGCGGTGTCGACACTGCTTCATGACGAG
>JBBSSG010000021.1:0-30977 GCA_038242295.1 Mycobacteriales bacterium
GTCGGATCCCTCGTCGTCGTCAACGGAAGCCCGATGCAGGAGGGAACTATCACGGCGGACGTTATCGTCGAAACGCCGGATCTCGGGGGGTAGCTCCTTGGCCGACGCTATAGGCTGACGATCGATGACGGCTATGTGGTTCGGACTTGCAGCGATCGCCCTTTTGGGTGCGGTTGCCCTTCTGTACGTTGATCGGTCGCGTCGAGACCAACTCGGCCGGGTCCGGCAAATGTGGGCGAAAGCCCAGGGGTACACGTACGAGGAGGACGACAGTGATGTCGTCGTGCCGTTCCGGCGTGCTGCACTCGCCAAGTCGGACGACGTCATCGCGCTCGACGTGGTTCGTGGTGTGCGTCGCGGTGAGAAGTTCGTCTTGTTCGATATCGAGGAGACGTCGACCATCGTCGCAGTACAGCGGCCGGTGGGCTCGGACGTCGATATCGATCTGCGGTTGAAGTCGGCCCCGCCCCCGCGCGACGCGGACATGGATCTTCTCGGGTCGATCGGCCCGCGGGTGGTGTTCGCGACCGATATCGAGATCGCTCGTCGGGTCTGTGATCAGCGTATGGCTGCCTTTACCGAATCGGTACCGGAGAACCTGTCACTGCTCTGGAGTGAGAGCGACTGGACGCTCGGCTCGCTGCCCATCGGAAGTGACGGACGTGATTGGGATGCTGCGATCGATGCAGTCGCCAGGCTCTCCGGAATGCTGCATGTACTGCCCCCCGCGGCTCGGAGGCCTGTCGCCGCAGCTAAAGATCAGACACAATCCCAGCCTGAGCCCAGGCGCCGGCAGTCTCGGCCGGAGCCCAGGGCGCGGCAGTCCCCGCCGGAGCCCAGGTCCTCGCAGTCCCAACCGTTGCAATCCAGGGCCCGGCCACAGCAGTCGCCTCCGCCGTTGCAACCGCAGCAGCCCCGGGCCCAGCAGCCCCGGCCGCCGCAGCCGCAGCCGCAGCAGCCGCCGTTGCCACCGCCGCCGTTGCCACCGCAGCCTCGGACTCAGCAGTCACCGGTCACGCGCTCGTCCGGTCCGCGCCCCGACGCAGGTCAGTCTCCGCCCGACGTTTATCGCCGCGAATCAGCAGCGCCGGATCCAGGCCGTTTCGACGCGTCCGCAGTTCCCGACGCGGGTGCTCGGCCCCATCCGAGGCCCCCGATGCGGCCAGGACCGAACCGTCCGGCGCCCGGTGCGCGGCCGGAACAGCAGTCGCGGCCGTCGTCCGGGGTGGAGCCGCCGAGACGACGAGAGGGTAATCCTCGTCCGAGGCCGATCACCCGAGACTCGGATCGGCGACCCCCAGAGTCCTCGTGACGCTATAACCTTTTGAGATGACCGCAGAGCCGCTGGAATCAGCATCGTCAGTCGTCGTCCGTCCGATCGCGCTCGTCACCGGGCCCACCTCGGGTTTGGGTGCAGGCTTTGCCAGTTACCTCGCCGCGCGGGGTTACGACCTTGTGCTCGTCGCCCGAAATGAATTGAAACTGCGTTCCCTCGCCGACGATCTGCGACTGCGTTTCGGAGCGAATTCGGAGATCATTGCAGCCGATCTTGCAACGCAGCGCGGCCGTGATGCCGTTGTCGAACGACTGCACGAGGGAGTCGATTTTCTCGTCAACAATGCCGGGTTCGGTACTTCCGGGGAGTTCTGGACAGCCGATCCTGCGCTGCTGCAGTCGCAGTTGGATGTCAACGTCACCGCGGTGATGCAGTTGACGCGAGCTGCTCTTCCCTCGATGGTGGCCGCAGCCAAGGGCACTGTCGTCAACGTCGCGAGCGTTGCTGGGATTCTCTCAGGCCGTGGATCGACGTACTCGGCGTCGAAGGCGTATGTCGTCTCGTTCACGGAAGGTCTGTCCGGCGGCCTTGCCGGCACCGGCGTTCAGGTGCAGGCACTGTGCCCTGGGTTCGTCAGGACGGAGTTTCATCAGCGTGCGGGGATCGAGATGTCGACGATTCCGCGCTTCATGTGGCTTCGCGTCGAGCAGGTCGTGCAGTCTTCGATGCGCGACCTCGGCAAGGGCAAGGTGATCAGCGTGCCGGGATTGCAGTACAAACTGCTGACCGCAGTGGGAACGAAGGTGCCCAAGGGTGCCGTTCGCAAGTTGACGAACCTCGTCGGTCGCGGCCGCGGGCGCACCTAGCAACAGGCGTAGATAACGGATAGGCATCGGCGGGTTTCGTCGGGCGAGCCTTCGGGAGTATCACGGCGAACACCACTAAATTCGTACCCTGTGACTGTTTTCGTGATTGTGGCGATCCTCGTACTGGTACTTCTCGCCTACGTGGCCAACATCGAACGTCGAGTGCGGCGATCGCAGTCGAGCACCGCTGCCAGTCGTCACCTGGTCACCGTCGAACTCGAGCGTAGGCACGTTCAGTTGGAGCCTTTTCTTGCGGCCGTCGAGGCATCGGATCTCGATCCAGTAGCGGTACGCCAACTCGGCGGAGCGCGGTCTTGGTCAAAGGCTGTCCGCGACAAGAATCTCGGACTACCTGCCCAGGCGGCAGCGGAGAACGCACTGTCCGTTGCCGTGCACACTGTGTTGTCCGAGGCCGACAGTCATCGGACACTCAAATCCGACTGGGCGTTCCAAGGCCCGGCCGGTGAACTCGAGATCACCGAGAAGCGCATCGCCGGTGCAGTCCGCGTCTACAACGACAACGCCTACAAGCTGGAGGCACTGCGTACGTCATTCGCAACCAGCTTCATGGCGAAGATACTGAAGGTGACCACCCCCGATCCGTTCGTCGAGCACATTGCACTCCCCGCGGACGAGCCGTCCGAGGATGTCTCCGCGTAGGTCGGGAGATCCAGGTGCACGGTGGGTCGGTAGATTCGCTACGAAATCGACCGAAGGGAACCGTAATGGCCGACAGTGCTCAGCGCGCCGAATTGGCCGAGCTGGTCCGAGAACTCGCCGTCGTACACGGCAAGGTGACGTTGTCCTCGGGCAAAGAAGCCGATTACTACGTGGATCTGCGTCGCGCCACACTCCATCATCGCGCTGGAGCTCTCATCGGTTCTCTGATGCGCGAGATGGTCGCCGACTGGGACTTCGTTTCCGCCGGCGGGCTAACCATGGGAGCTGATCCGGTCGCGATGGCGATCATGCATGCGCAGGGGCGTCCGATCAACGCGTTCGTCGTCCGCAAGGCCGCGAAAGCCCACGGCATGCAGCGGCAAATCGAGGGGCCCGACATCGTGGGCAAGCGGGTGCTCGTCGTCGAAGATACGACCACGACCGGCAACTCTCCGCTTGCCGCCGTGGCAGCCCTCCGCGAGGTCGGTGCGACGGTCGTCGGAGTGGCCACCGTGGTGGACAGGGCGACGGGTGCAGGTGATGTCATCGCCGCCGAGGGGCTCGAGTACCGCTCGCTCCTGGGATTGGCCGATCTCGGCCTGTAGTTCGGCGTTGCGGCGACGGGACTAGGTGAGCTGCGCGACGATGATGTAGTTGTCGTTCGTCGGCTCGCCGTTCCGCACATCGCAATTGGCGAGGATCAGCCGGCCCGGGACCGACCGTCGAAGATCGCTGTCGCCCAGCAGGGAGCCCTTCGGCAGTGGTCCCACTGTTTCGACGGCGTACTCGAGCGTTCCCGTGGACGTCTGCAGCACTGCGGTGTCTCCTGGCTGTACGGCCGCCAGTGCCTTGAAGGGCGCATCTCGCTTCGCATAGTTGTGTCCGACAACCACAACGGTTTGCTCAGTGTCGGTTCCTGGCAGTCCGCTCTCGGCCCACCAGGCAGGTAGTTCGTCGACGGGGTTGAGTACCTGACCGCTCTCGCCGCCGCGATACAACCCATCCGGATTGACGGCGCTACTCATGTAAACAGTGCCGTCGGGAGAGCGAAGCTCGATGTCCTCCGGCTGCGCTGGGGAGACGAGCGAATCGGTCGGTGGAGACTCGGCGATTCGAGTCTCCACCGCCGATCTGCTCGGCGGCTGCGGATCGGATTCAGTGCTCGCACAGCCTGATACGAGAAGAACCGATGCCGCAACCGCCAGCGTTGATCTAAGAAACATCTGCACCGTTGCGGCGACGCATGACGAACGCTGTCCCGCCTACTCCGGCCAGCGCGAGGACGCCGACTCCGGCGAGGATAACCGGGGTGTTGCTAGATCCGCTCTCTGCGCTCGATGCATCGTTGTCGGAGTCGCCGAGAGCGAAGTCGACAGCGGGCAAATCGCCGGCAACAGTGACGACACCGTCGTCGCCGGTGGTGAAGTAGTCCGCGACGGTGAACGATCCGTCTTCGTTGGACACACCGATCAGCTGAACGCCTGTTTCATCGACGACCACCGATGTGTCGTCGATCTTGGTCACATCGACGTCGTCACGAACGGTCTCACCGAGGTTGATCGTCCAGCTGAACTTGGGGCCACTCGCCGCGAGCTCGGCGGCCTTCGCCTTCAGGTCCGCCTCGGCTTTGGCTGCTATTTCGGACTTGACCTTGGCTTCAGCGGCGGCGGTTTTGGCCGTGGCCGCTAATGCAGCTTGTTCATCGGCTGTCGTCCGGGCGGCGGCGGCGGCGTCGGCGAGTTCAGTTGCCTTGTTCTTTGCAGTCCTCGAAGCTCTCTTCGCTTCGGTGAGGGCTACGGCTGCCTCCTCCGCCTTGGTCTGAAGGTCGGCTGAGACCTCGGCGCCAGCTGAAGCTGCTGCTTCAGCTGCAGTCGCTGCAGCCTGTGCAGCTACCAGGTCAGTGGCAGCTTGGTCCGCGTCCGCGCGAGCTTCGGCAGCTGCGGCATTGGCGGCTTGCGCATCCTCGGTCGAGGCTGCGGCGGCAGCTTCGAGCTCCTTGGCCTTGGCCTCGGCCGCAATCGAGACGTCCAGCGCCGTCCTGGCCTCTACGGCGAGCGAGACGGATTGTGCCGCTGCAGCTGCCGCAGATCGCAGAGCTGCGGCGACCTTGGTGAGATTGAGTGTTTTGAAAGCGTCCTGGACGGCCACGATCGAGTCTTGAACGGCTCTCGACGACACCTCGAACTCTGCGGACGCGTCAGCAGAGGCTTGTGCTTTCACCGTCGCTTCGGCCCGGGCTTCCTGAGCGGCGGCGACGGCGTCGGGATCTCCGGAGGCAGCAGCTGTAGCTTCGAGGGCGACTGCCGCGGCCTCCGCAGCGTCGGCTTCTGACTTCGCGGTTTCCGCGGCTTCCTTGGCCTCCTTGGCCGCCGCTGCCAACTCTGTCGAGTCATTCGTGGCTGCGTTCGCGGCAGCCGCTGCGGCGACGCTGGCGACCTTGGCTGCTTTCGCTTTCGCCTTCGCTTCGGCGGCTGTTTTAGCTGCAGCCGCAGCCTCTAGCTCTGCTTTTACAGCGACGTCGTCGGATTCCGCGGCTGCTGCCTCAGCGAGGTCGTAGCGGGTTTGTGCTGCGACGGACTGCTCGGCGGCCTCTTTGCTCTCCGTTTCGGAGTCAGCGATTGCCTTCTTCTCGGCGTCCGTCAGTTGCGGGATCACGTCAACGTTGATCGTGGCGGATCCGTCGTCATTGATGACGATGCCGCCATTGACCTGGGGGAGCGGACGATCGGTTGATGGCGCGTCGACCCCTGCAGGCGGGGCGTCGTCGCCCTGGTTCTTGGCCGGTATCTTCGCGCTGGGGGTTTCGGTTGGAACCACGTCGGCGCCGGTCTCAACTTTTTCTTCTGTCTTGTCGGTCTTTTCAGTTTCAGGTTCCGGCGGCGTCTGCTCTGCGGAGCTTTCCTGCGTCGTCTGGTCTGGGTCCTGATCCTGTGCGGAGGCTACGGCTGGTCCAGCGACGGCGAGTGCCAATGCCAGGACTGCGCCGGCCGCGGCGACGCGGACGTGTCGTAATCGGGCAATCGAATTGTGCGACATAGACGTACGGGCCCTTCGGTAGGCGGCGGCGGGAGCCGCACGCATCCCCGCCCCGACTCGGAAATGTATTCGGAAATGTCAGATATAGGCACTTTGTGTGTCTCGGCGACCCTAACGGACCACACGGTCTAAGTATCGGATCGGTTATAAAAATGTTACGGACGATATTGCTGTGGCTGAAGTGAACCACTGGCAATTTCTGGTTGCTGCCGACCGAGGTTGTGTTCTTGCGGCTCTGACGACTCATCGAAATCGCGCCTCCCGCGGGGTACTCGGGACGGTTCGGACGTCCGGCGTACAGCTGCCGCGCTGTGTGCTCACTCGCGTCTACTCTTCAACGATGACCACCTTGCTGGACGACGCGAAAAGCCGCACTACGACGCGTTCGTTGCTCTCCCGATTGGGCTTCGCGACGGCTGCTACTGCAACCGTGGTGAGCGCGATGACCGGGTCCGAACGCCTCCACCGCTTCGCCAAACCGCTGATCGTTCCGGCGCTTGCCGTCGGGGTACCTCGCGAGCGGCCAGTTCTGCTGTCAGCGCTCACGGCTGCGACGATCGGTGACATTCTGCTGATCGATCCCGACGACGACTCCAGAATTTTGCGCGGAGCTAGCGCCTTTGCCGTCATGCAGGGTTGCTACTGCGCGCTGCTGGCCTCGCAGGGTGCGCGCGTCTCGATCGCGAATGCGGTGCCGCGCCTCGCCGGTTGGACAGTCGCGGCAACACTGCTGGGGCGTGGCTCACCTGCGGTTGCGCCGGGCTTGGCAGGCTACGGATTGATGCTGGCAGTGATGTCGACGCTTGCCGCAGACCCGAACCTGTCGCCGACATCGACGAGCGTCGCCGGAGTGGTGGTGCCGGATTCTGACCCACGGTCGAGGATGGCGTTGGGCGGGATCCTGTTCGCCGTGTCGGATGCGTTGATCGCGGTCCGGCGTCTTTTCCTCCGCCGTGAATCGCATCGGCGAATCGCGGAGGGAACGATTCTCGCGACCTACGCCGTGGCGCAGTTATTTCTGGTTGAAGGTCTCGCCGGGGAGAAGTAGCACTTGGCGATGATCGGATGGGTCGACGATAATCGGCACTGTTCGACCCGCTTCGAAACGATCCTTCTCGGACGGAGGGATGGAATAGACGATGCGCCCGGCGAACGATTCCGACCCTGGGATCGTGAACTGCAGATGAAGTTCGGTTGAGGTCGCATCGATTCGTCTGGCGAATTCGATTCTCGCCCATCCCTCCACTCCTTTTGCCTTCAGGTGGCGCTGTACTGCGGTGCGCCGGTTGGCGACCAGCATCCCGAGACCGAGCGCTGAGCCAAATCCTGCGACGAGGGCAATGAGCTGGTAAGGGAGTGTTCCGGGCGGGGAGTTGGGCCTGAGCCAACTGGCCCAGATCACGAGCACGAGCACGTAGCCGACTGCGGTGAAGGCTACGGCGCGCACAGTTCGTTCGTGATTCACTCAAAACTCTCCTCGAAACAGACTAAGACTAGACCCAAAATGTGCTGATCGGTCTTACCGGTAATTGAAGTAACGTCTATCCTGACGAAGTGTCTTCACCAACTGTGTTCATCACCGGCGCTGCCGGCGGGATCGGACGATCCACTGCCCTTACATTCGCGCGCGCGGGTTACCTCGTAGGTGCCTACGATATCGACGAGACCGGTCTGGCCTCGTTGAGCAAGGCGATCACCTCTGCCGGTGGGCGAGTCGTCACCGGAATCCTCGACGTCACCGACTCTGAGCAGTGGGAGGAGCGGCTGCGTGAATTCGACGTCGAGTCGGGTGGCCGACTCGACATTCTCATCAACAATGCGGGCATCCTGGTTGCCGGACGGTTCGAGGAAGTTCCGCTCGCGGTGCACCGGCGATTGATCGATATCAACTTCAATGGCGTCGTCTACGGCAGCCATGCGGCGTTCCCGTACCTGAAGGTCACGCGCGGAGCCCAGGTGATCAACCTCTGTTCGGCGTCTGCAATCTACGGTCAGCCAGAGCTGGTTACCTACGGCGCGACGAAGTTCGCTGTTCGCGGCGTCACCGAAGCTCTCGATCTCGAATGGGCCGAATTCGACATCTCGGTAAAGGCGATGTGGCCGCTGTTCGTGCAGACGGCTATGACCGAGGGAGTGTCTACGGGCACCACGAACTCGCTGGGCGTCAAGCTTACGGCCGAGGATGTCGCTGAGGCGATCTTCAAGGCGACCAGACCCTCGAAGCGCTTGATTCACAAGGTCCATTTCCCCGTCGGGTTCCAGTCCAAGGTGATGACGATCGGGTCGAGATTCTCGCCTGCTTGGCTCACGCGCGAGATCAATCGGCGTCTGAGCGACACCTGACCCCCACCTCCACAACGCTTGCATCGGGTCGCCGGTAGGGTGCGCTGTGCACTGGGTTCGAGCGAGAGTGGGGTCGGCTTCGTCCATGGTAAAAAAATGTCTGACAGTGGCTGCAATGGTGGCGATGTCGGTGGTATTGGTTGGCTGCGGCAGTGAATCCAGTGCCGAGGTCGCTGCTTCGGTGACGACCTCCGCCTCGTCCACGTCCGCGCCGGTCAGTACGACGACGGATGCGCCGGCAACCAGCACGCAGGTTGCATTGCCGCCTGCGCCTTCGCCACCGCCTGCCGAGACTGTGGTCGCGCCGCCGCACACCACGTACGCGGCGCTGGACGGCGCCTATTACTTCAGTTCGCCGGACGGTCGATTCCAGTGTGGAATCGTCACGCTCGCCAATCGAACCGAAGCGGGTTGCCAGGGCACCACCGCTCCGGTTCCGCCACGGCCAAAGGACTGTATGATCAACTGGGGCAACGGAATTCGAGTCACCAATGTGGGTGAAGCTGGGTTCATGTGTGCCGGCGGTGCCGTTTATACCTCGGGCGGCCAGACGATCGACCCGCCTCTCGCCATGGGACAGCAGATTGCCGCCGAGGGGTACACCTGCACTTCCGGGGCCGACGGCATCTCCTGCATCAACGACGACACCGATCATGGCTTTCGTATTGCTCCCGACAGCAACGAAACATTTTGAGCGACAACGAGACCGCCGTCGGGCCGACGGAATGGGGTGAAAATCCCAATGGCGTCGGTCCGTGGGAATCCGAGCACGACGCTCCGTGCCCGACCGGTCCGCCCTACGATGACGAATTGCTCGACGCCGGAGACCGGCGCAACGTCGTAGATGGCTATCGGTACTGGACTCGTGAATCGATCGTGGCGGACATCGACACCCGCCGGCATTCATTGCACGTGGCGATCGAGAACTTCACCAACGACGCCAACATCGGTACCGTCGTTCGAACTGCGAATGCATTTGCTGCGCAGGCCGTTCACATCGTCGGGCGCAGGCGATGGAACCGCCGTGGCGCAATGGTGACCGACCGATATCAGCACATTCATCATCACGAGTCCGTCGCCGATCTACTCGCATATGCGCGGTCGGAGGGACTGACAGTGGTGGCTGTCGACAACACGCCAGGGTCGGTTCCCATCGAAACGGCCGACCTGCCCCGCGAGTGCTTGTTGCTGTTCGGGCAAGAGGGACCGGGTGTCACCGAGGATGCTCGGACCGGTGCCTCGATGACGGTCTCCATTGCCCAGTTCGGTTCGACACGCAGTATCAACGCGGGTGTCGCTGCCGGAATCGCGATGCATTCGTGGATCCGGCGTCATGCCGACCTGTCACAAGCGTGGACCTGACCTCTTCCTCGCCACTCGAAACCGTCTCGCTACTCGCAACCGTAGATGGCAGGATATTCAGATATGCAGGAGCAGTGGGCGCAGCGAGCAGATGCGGCAGAAGAAGGTGTCCTTGCCCGTCATGTGCGCCGGTTGTGGGCATTGCCCGGCACCGCCCTCGGTGTCGTAGCGTGGCCGCCCGTTCGGCGTGAGCGTCTGTTTCTGCGCTGGCACTACTGGTGGCAAGCACACCTGCTCGACTGCGCGGTGGACGCGACCAGTCGCGAACCGACAGCAAAGCGGCGGCGCCGGGTCGGAAAAATAGCGCGTGCACATCGCATCCGTAACCTCACTGGCTGGACCAACAACTACTACGACGACATGGCCTGGCTGGGACTCTCGCTCGAACGCGCACAACGCCTCCACGCCGTCGGGCATCGCACCGCCATCGAGAAAATCGAAACGGAACTGTTCGATGCCTGGGCGCCAGATTCCGGAGGCGGCATACCGTGGCGTAAAGGCGACGATTTCTTCAATGCCCCCGCCAACGGTCCGGCGTCGATTCTTCTGGCACGCACCGGCAGGCTGTGGCGCGCTCAGGCAATGGCCGACTGGATGGACGCCAAGCTCAAAGATCCTGAGACCGGTCTGATCCTCGACGGCATCCGAAGTGGTGACGTACTCGACCGCGCGGTGTACAGCTACTGCCAAGGCGTCGTACTCGGTGTCGAAACGGAACTCGCGGTGCAACTCGGCTCGCCGCGGCACAATGCTCGTGTTCATACACTGGTTGCTGCAGTAGAAGCTCACCTGTGTCGAGATCTGGTAATAGTCGGCGGCGGTGGCGGCGACGGCGGCTTGTTCGACGGGATTCTCGCTCGTTATCTCGCGTTTGTCGCAACTACCCTCCCCGGAAATTCCGACGAGGACGAAGCTGCGCGCGAGATGGCGGCGTCGATCGTGCTCGCATCGGCAGAATCGGCGTGGGAGAACAGGGTGGAGGTCGAGGACCATCCCTTGTTCGGGGCTGCGTGGGAGGCACAGGCACGTTTGCCTGGCCCGGGGCACAGCCTGGCTGCGTTCAGCGGGGGGACAGTGCGCTCATCGGTGGTTCCCGAGCGGGACTTCGCGGTACAGCTCAGCGGTTGGATGCTGATGGAAGCGGCGTATGCCACCGCCGCCGCTGGTTTTCGCTGAGGTCCCGGCCGTCTACTCGAGGACTTCCTCGACCTCCAGCGTCTCCGTTGGGCGTGCCATTTCTTTGCGGTACTGCCAGATACCCACTCCGGTGCCGACGACGAGCAGCACGATCATCGAGATGATGACTCCGGGGAGCAGCCACGGAATCATCTGAAGGAACCCGCCGAAGTAGAAGCCGACGAGCAACAGTACGGGCGCCCAGATGATTGCACCGAGTGTGCTCGCGATCGTGTATCGGCGGTGATTCATCTTCGCAGCGCCCGCGACCATCGGGCATAGAGTGCGTACCCAGGGGATCCACCGTGCAACAAGTACGGCTTTGAATCCATGTTTTTCCAGCAGGAGATTGACCCGGTGCAGATTCTTGGTGTTGAGGTATCTGCCGTTCTTGCGTGCCACGAGGGTCGATCCGGTGCGGTGGCCGATCACATAGCCGACTTGGTTTCCGGCGATCGCTGCGATCATCGTTCCGACGGAGAGCGCCCAGATGTGACCCGCACCCGACGCATGGGTTGCCATGACGATGCCAGCGGTAACCAGCATTGAGTCTCCTGGCAGAAACAGTCCGATGATGACTGCGCATTCCAGGAAGACGAACGTGACCACCACGACCCACACCAGGAGTGGCCCGGCGGTCTCGAGTGGGCCGAACTGTCCAATCGATTGAATCACTGTTGGTTAGCTCACGGTCTAGGAGGACGGGTCCTGCTGTGCGTCGATGGCGTCGTTAGCCTCCGACAGAGGAGTTTTGCGCGCCTTGAGCATGCGCTTTCCTACCTCGAAGACGATGGGAAGTACCGACACGAGCACGATGATAACGAAGATGATATCGACGTGTTCGCGGATGAAGTCGATCTGACCGAGCAGGTAGCCGAGCATTGTCACGCCCGAGCCCCAGAGAATGCCGCCGACGACGTTGTACGTGAAGAACAGTGAGTATTTCATCTTCGAGGCACCCGCAACGACCGGCGCAAAGGTGCGCACGATCGGTACGAAACGCGCCAAGATTATGGTGATCGGGCCGTGCTTGACGAAGAATGCATGCGACTCATCGATGTACTTCTTCTTGAAGAACTTGGCGTCGTTCGACTTGAACAGCGCTGCGCCGCCCCTGGTGCCGATGAGGAATCCCACTTGGTCACCGAGGACCGCCGCGATGGGGATCAGGATGACGAGCAGCCAGATCGATGCGAAGGGTTCGATGTCGGTCGACTTCGACGCTGCGATCAGTCCGGCGGTGAACAACAGCGAATCGCCTGGAAGCAGCGGAAACAGCAGCCCCGATTCGATGAACACGACAAGTAGCAACCCGACAAGCACCCAGGTGCCGAACGAGTTGAGCAAATTAACTGGATCGAGAAACCCTGGCAGCAATGCCAGGTTTGTCGTCACAGATTCCGAGGCGGCAAGAAGACTCACCGCGCACACACTACCGGCCGAAACGAGGACAACCTGAACAGCAGGTGTGGAAAACCTCCGAAGGGCCATGTCCGTTTCGTCATGTTCGTGAAGCAAGGGGGTTTGTGGGTCCAGGCGACACGAGGCGTTCGGCTTGCCATACTGGTCAGGACAAACACTCTCTTCACATGGAGGAATGACGCCGTGCCGATCGCAACTCCCGAGGTCTACGCCGAGATGCTTGGCCGGGCCAAGGAACACCAATTCGCCTTTCCAGCCATCAACTGCGTTGGTTCCGAGTCCATCAACGCTGCAATAAAAGGATTCGCCGACGCGGGAAGCGATGGCATCATCCAGTTTTCGACCGGTGGGGCCGAGTTCGGTTCCGGGCTCGGTATCAAAGACATGGTCACCGGGGCGGTAGCGCTCGCCGAATTCGCCCACGTCGTCGCTGCAAAGTACGACGTCACCATTGCGCTGCACACCGACCACTGCCCCAAGGAGAAGCTGGATACCTACGTCCGGCCGCTGCTCGCCATCTCGCAGGAGCGTGTGGACGCAGGCCGCAACCCGCTGTTTCAGTCGCATATGTGGGATGGATCCGCAGTGCCGATTGCTGAGAACCTCGAGATCGCCAAGGAGCTGCTCGCCAAGGCTGCAGATGCTCGCATAATCCTCGAAATCGAGATCGGTGTAGTCGGCGGCGAAGAAGACGGCGTCGAAGCTGAGATCAACGACAAGCTCTACACCTCCAACGACGATTTCTTGAAGACCGTCGAGGCGCTCGGCGCCGGTGACGCCGGGTCGCGTTACCTCCTTGCGGCGACGTTCGGCAACGTGCATGGCGTCTACAAGCCAGGCAACGTCAAGCTCAAGCCGGGGGTGCTCGCCGATGGACAGAAGGTCGCCTCGGAAAAGCTGGGCCTGCCCGCCGGATCCAAGCCGTTCGACTTCGTCTTCCACGGTGGATCAGGTTCGGCCAAGAGTGAGATCGAAGAGGCTCTCGGCTACGGCGTCGTGAAGATGAACGTCGACACCGACACACAGTACGCGTTCAGCCGCCCGATCGCCGGACACTTCTTCAGCAACTACGACGGTGTGCTGAAGGTCGACGGCGAGGTCGGCAACAAGAAGGCCTACGATCCGCGCAGCTACCTCAAGAAGGCCGAGGCTGGTATGACTGCTCGCGTCATCGAGGCGTGCAACGACCTGAAGTCCGCTGGTCGCAGCGTTTCTGCGGGTAGATAGAGTAGCCCTCGCAGTGGGCCGGTCAAGCGAATAATTGGTAACTTGACCGTGCCACTGCGGCGGAGCCGTTCTACTGCGCTGCGGCGGAGCCGTTCTACTGCACTGCGGCGGAGCCGTGTCAGTCTGGATTGCAGATCTTCCAATTCTCTCCTTCGAGCCGCAGGTCGAACGTGCGCGGGGATCGTTCGTTCGGATTCGCCGCAATGGACGCGATGACCTGGGCAATAGCGGTGTCGCCGGTGACCTGAACCGCATCGATCCCGTCGACGACGGGAATGTTCCCCTGCTCCACCGCTATCCGGTGAACGTCGGCAAACTCGGCGTCGGGGATATCGCGGTAGTACGTCGCAAGGTCTCCACACGACGATGCGCGCAGAGTCTCCAAATCGCCAGAGGAAAGAGCCTTGGTGAACGAGGAGATGGCTGTCCGAATCTGCGTGTCTGCAGAGTTGTCGGCGCCATCGCGGTTGGCATACATGAAGGCAGCCACTCCGACCACTGCGATTACGACGAGCGCAACAATCAGCGCTCCGATCCAGCGACGCCCACCGGTGCGTTCGTCAGCCTCTTCCGGGCCCGGTCCGACCCTCTGCGGCTTCGCCGGTACGACGGAGTTTCTCGGTTGAGGACCACCAGGGGGAGGAGCGACTGCCTGCCCTGACGCCTCGGCTCGGGGCGGGATACGCCGGGGACCGGCAGATTGCTGTGCTGCGGCGCGCGGCGGCGTTGTTCGGGGCGGGGGTGTTCCTCGAGGTGGTTGCCTCACCACCGGGATGGCGACTGTTTCCGCCTCGGAAGGCTCCGATGATGTGGCGCGCGGTGGTTGTTTTACCACCGGAATGGCGATCGTCTCCGCTTCCGAAGACGCCGATTGGGGTTGACGCGGAGCTACGGCGGGTTTCGCCTGGCTCGGCTTTTCTTCCGACGCGGGTTTTTTGACTAAGGGTTTTTTGACTACGGGTTTTGCGGGCGCAGATTCTTCGGGTACCGCGGTCTTCTTCTGCGTCGTCTTATCAGATGGCGCCGCGGCCGGCGTGGATGCTGCGGCCGAAGGCTGCTCCGGAACAGCCTTCGGGGGCGTGGGGGGTGTGGGGGGCGTGGGTGTAGGTATCGGCGGAGAAGCTTGCCCATCCTCGTCTGCGGGCTCTGCATCGACGTTGCCGATGGCCTCGACGTCGCCGGTGGGGTCAACCTTGTCGGAGGGCTTAGCTTCGGACTCATCGGCGGCAACGGTCGGCTTTGTCTTGTCAGTGGCCTCGGCCGCCGCCTTGTCAGCGGGCTTGTCCGTAGCGGCGGGCTTTACTTCGGCCGCGACTGCAGGCTTTGCCTTGTCGCTGGCCTTGGTCTTGGTCGCGGCCGTGTCGGTCGACTCTGCCTTGGCCTTGGGCTTCTCGGCGGGCTCGTCCGTAGCGGCGGGTTTTGCTTCGGCCTCGACGTCGGGAGTTGCGGTCGACGCAGGTGGTGCTTCGGTCGCCTGGGCAGCAATCGGTTTCGGAGGCGCGGGACGCTTCTTCACAGCCGAGGCAGGCTTGGCGGGCGGAGTTGGCGTGGATTTCGCCTTCGCCGACCCTGGAGCGCTCGGCAGCTTCAGCTTCTTGCCGACAGTCTTTTCGGGCGGAGTTTTCTCCTCGTTGGCTTTCTTCGGCTCGGGCGTTCGAGACTCCGCAGGTGCAGCTGGCTGCGAGGCAGCAGAAGTAGCCGATTTCGAATCGGCCGAGGCCTCGGAGCCTGGCTCCTCGACCTGCGATTTCGAATCGTTCTTGTCGTTCGACACCCAAACTCCCAACTGCCCGAAACCAATGCGAAGCATCGAGCCTAACGAGGATGTGGGTGGGCGGTCACAACTGCGCCCGGTGTCGAGGCACAATGGTCCTCATGACTTCTTTCGGTGACCTGCTCGGACCACAGCCGACGCTGCTACCTGGCGACGATGAAGCCGAGTCCGCGCTTCTCAATCATGCGGATCCAGCCAAGGTTGCGGCGGAGAATCCGACCGCGTCAGTCGCATGGGCTTACCTGGCGGAAGCCGCGTTCGAAGGCGGGCAGACCATCACCGCCTATGCATACGCGCGTACCGGGTATCACCGCGGACTCGATCAGCTCCGTCGCAACGGATGGAAGGGATTCGGGCCGGTCCCGTATAGCCATGAACCCAACCGAGGATTCCTCCGCTGCGTCGCTGTTCTCGCGAAGGCGTCGCGCGATATCGGGGAGAACGACGAGTACGCGCGGTGCCTCGACCTTCTCGAAGACTGTGATCCAAAGGCTGCGGAAGCGCTCGGCCTCGGCTGATCGGCTTCGCCCGGCGGCCAAACGGAGCAAAGCGCGCGGTAAAGCCCGACTGAAGGATGGGCGGACCCGGCTCCAGGTGTCGTTGTTGCCGATCGTCCAATGCGCTTTGGCGGCCGGTCTCGCCTGGTTCGTCGCGACCGACATTGTCGGGCATCCGCGTCCCTTCTTTGCACCCATCGCGGCCGTTGTATCGCTCGGTCTTTCGCTGGGGTCTCGATTGCGGCGTTCGGTAGAACTCGTCGTCGGCGTGACGCTGGGGATCGGCGTCGGCGACCTGATCATTTCCAGGATCGGAAGCGGCCCCTGGCAAATCGCGATGGTCGTCGCGCTCGCCATGTCGGCGGCGGTGTTTCTCGACGGCGGCCCAATCTTCGCGATGCAAGCAGGTTCCTCTGCTGTTCTCGTTGCGACGCTGATTCCGCCGGGAAACACTGGTGGTATCGACCGCATGGTCGACGCACTGATCGGTGGTCTCGTCGGGGTTGCGATCATCGCGCTGGTTCCGACGCATCCGGTGTGGCGGGCTCGCAAAGATGCGGCGAAGATTTTGAAGACGGCATCAGAGGTGCTGCACAATGTAGCCGACGGTTTGGTCGCCAACGATCCGAGGCCCATCGAGGACGCACTGAAGAAGGCCCGTGCGACGCAGTCGGATATCGATGTACTGCGAAGCGAACTCAAAGGTGGTCGAGAGATCGCGCGGATCTCGCCGTTGTATTGGAGGCAACGCAATCGGCTGGCGAGTCTGGCCAAGACAGCCGACCCGCTCGACAATGCGGTCCGCAATATTCGAGTGCTGGCGAGGCGGTCGCTGACCCTGGTGCGCGACGACGAGATTCTTGATCCACGTGTCGTCGACGAGATCGAGAAGCTCGCTCAGGCTTTGGACGTACTGCGGCGGATGATTCTCGCCGATCCTGGACAGCGTCCAGATAGGGCAGAGGCGGCGAGGGTGCTGAGGTCGGTCGCTTCGGGCGCGAAGCCGGAGCTGATCGACAATGCTGGTCTGTCCGCGACAGTGGTGCTGGCTCAATTGCGGTCGATCATTGTCGACCTGCTGCAGGTGGCAGGTCTGAAGCGGATTTCGGCGTTGGCGACGCTGCCACCGACCGTCGACAAGCCGGATGTGACACCGAACCCGTTGTAGCGGATCGAGTCCATTGCACATATGCACATGTACGCATATGGTGAGGCTCGGCATCGATCGAAGGGGGAGTCATGGGCGCAGGGCACGGTCACAGTCATGGAATGACAGGCGCAGGTAAAACGGCTGCGCCGACGAGCGGACGCATTCGCAAAATGGTCATCGCGCTCGCGATTCTTGTCGCATTCTTGATCCTCGAAGCGACCGTCGCGCTGATGATCAACTCACTTGGTCTGCTTGCCGACGCGGGACACATGCTCACTGATGTGTTCGGCATGTCGATGGGGCTCCTGGCGCTGTTGCTGGCGCGAAAGGGGAGTGCCGTTGCCGCACGCACCTTCGGCTGGCACCGTGCCGAGGTACTCACAGCTATCGCCAACGCGATACTGCTCCTGGGCGTAGCGGCGTTCATCATGTACGAGGCCATTGGTCGCATCGGCGACGCGCCGGACATTCCCGGCCTCCCTTTGATCATCACTGCCGCCGCCGGACTGCTAGCAAACCTGGTAGTCATGACGCTCATCCGCGGTGATGCCAAAGACAGCATTGCGGTTCGAGGCGCCTATATGGAAGTACTGGCTGACGCCGTCGGCAGTGTCGGCGTCCTTGTCGCCGGCTTCCTGCTGCTGGTGTTCAACTGGACATGGGCGGACATCGTCATTGGTGTGCTGATCTCGTTGTGGGTCGTTCCGCGTGCGTTCAAACTCGCCGGTTCTGCACTGCGCATCCTGACGCAAGCGAGCCCGGGGCACGTCGATGTCGAAGCTGTCGAAGCAGATCTCGCAGCGTTGCCCGGTGTCATCGGGGTCCACGACCTTCACATCTGGACACTCACGACAGGTATGGACGTAGCCACTGTTCACCTCGAATGCGACGGTTCGGGCTCGGTCCTCCTCCAGCGTGCCAAACAGGTGCTGGCCACGTACGGCCTCGACCACGCAACCGTCCAGGTGGAGCCAAGTTCTCAGGGTGCGGCGTGCAAGGACGAACTCACCTGGTGAAGGTCTTCACTGAGGTCTCTGGGCGCCACAGGTCGATCTGCATGTGATTCGCGACGAGCGAGGTCAGGACGACCTCTTCGATCCCCAGGTCGAACACGATGTACGGAACCGATTCCGGGGGTGCGGCATCGAAGATATTCTGCAGCGCTTCGGGATCCACGAGCTCGATGGCTGTGCCTACGATCTTCGCATCGCCGCCGTCCATCGAGTGGTGCCCTGGATTGCTGTGGAGTGCGAATCGCGGGTCGCGGTGTAGATCACGCGCTTTGACGGCGTTCAGCATCGAACCCAGTCGTACCGTCCCGTCTCCGAGGAATTCCACTTCGGTGCCGCTTACTCGCGGTGAACCATCTTGTCGGATCGTCGCGAGCACATGATGTTTGTGAGCCGCGAATCTCCCGGCCACTGCCGCCGCCATCTCCGGGGCGTCGCCGACGAACTCGATCCACGTAGCCATGGCGGAAGTCTGCCGGATGCCACCGACACGGCCGCACAGGTCAGTGCATGCGTCAATCACAGGCCCGCGCTTGCCAGGGAATGGCCGAGGGCGAACTTTCCGCTTGGCGACCGTCAAATCCATTTATGTTTCGATAGATTATGCATTGCTGAAAAGTCGAGGGGGCAGTCGAGTGCTTTTCTTTTACATTCCGCTGACGTGCTGAACATTCGGTCCAGTCACCCTCGGATCGTTGTCCGTCCGAGTCCTCGAGATCCGCACCCCATAAACGGAGGTTCATGTTCTGAATTTCAACCTCGAGTGCCGTCCGATTAGGGGGAGGTGTATTTGTGCAGGAACTTCACCCTTGCGGCCGAACCGCACAAGTTCGGCGGTATGGCTCGCGTATTCAGGACCAGAAACGCATGAGGGCGTTGCCGAACTGAGCGTAGAAAGCAGGAACTCCCGACCACTCGAACACCCAGAAGATGGTGTCGAAGAACACTTTGTTGACCTGAGGAACAAAGAGGAAGGCGATGAGAATCAGGATTCCGTAGGGCTTGAAGTTCGCAAGGGCTCGGCGATTGTCGTATGACAGGGACGGCTCGATTGCCGCGTATCCGTCGAGGCCAGGTATGGGCAGTAGGTTCAGGATTGTCGCCATCACCTGTAGGAAAGCCAGGAAGCTCAGGCCCCACCAGAACGCGCGATGATCTTCGCCCATACCGAACAGTCGAATTACGACGAGCAGGATCACCGCGGCGATCGCGTTCGCCGCCGGACCTGCCAGCGAAATGCGCCGCTGAATCTTGGGTTCGAACATTCCGGACCGTAGATATACGGCCCCACCGGGCAACCCGATGCCGCCGATCGCGATAAAAGCGATAGGCAGGACGATCGACAGCAAGGGGTGGGCGTACTTCAGCGGATTCAGGGTGAGGTAGCCGCGCAGTTCGACCTCGCGGTCTCCGGCGCGGTAAGCAGTGAATGCGTGGCCGAATTCGTGTAGACAGACGGTCACAATCCATCCGGCGAGAACGAGCACGAACACACCGATGCCCGCCGCGATCGACCGCGTCTCCGATATCCAGGCAAGAGTGCCGCCTGCGATCGCCGTCGCAACAACAGCCAGCAATACCGGGCTTGGTCGAACCGGACTACGTCGCAGAGGAATACTCACCGAACTAACAGCCACTCCTGGTGGTGACGGTAGAACGTCGAACGTTTCACGTCCCGGTCGCCGGGAACGCCGTCGCGCTCCACATGCGCTGCCATCGCTCCCAATTGCATTGCACGACCAGGTACCCACCGCCGTCGGAGGAGGCGGTGACGGCCGATCACTCGCGCTTTCAGGCCGGGCATCTCGGGCGTCGGGATCACCTCGACGCCGGGGACGATCCCGGAGAAGAGTTGCGTGTCGTCGACATAGGCCTCGCCTTCGAGTTCGGCTGCCGCGGAACCCAGTACGACGGCCCGGCCTACGACAGCTTTGCCGGCGTCATCGCGGATGAGTGGTGTGGGGGTGGCCTTTCCAGTCATAGCAATTTTCGCGGCACGCGAACCTGTACCGATTCGGTAGGCGTGCCCGGCGGCCGTAGCGGTCTCGGGAACGTAGGCGAGTTCGAAGTGGAGGCGTTCGGTCCGCATGAGGCGAGTCAGGACGGCAGCGAGCGAAGCGTCGTCGCCGAGGACGATGACCCGAGGATCGGAGATCTCGCCTACCGCCGCAAACAGTGAGTCGCATTCCTCGCTGGTAGGGACTCGCGAGGCCGATGTCAGTGCCACGTCGTTCAACGAGATCGGCAACAGCGGACTTCCGCATTGCAGGACGAACGGTGTCACAGTGCTCCTGGGATATCGGCCGACTGTTCGAGGGTATTCCTCGACCACGACGTTCTTACTCGAGTACATCCCACCGTAGCGCCCTGACGGGTGAACAGTGGCTCCGCTAGACTTACGCCCCGGTCTGCCTTGTTACTGGCAGCAGCCTGCGTAATTCATTGCACCAGAAGAAACACCAGGAGAGCACATGCCGGCGATAGTCCTGATCGGCGCCCAGTGGGGCGACGAGGGCAAAGGCAAAGCGACCGATCTGTTCGGAGAGCGACTGCAGTGGGTCGTTCGCTACCAGGGCGGCAACAATGCAGGCCACACGGTGGTGCTCCCCAACGGCGACAAGTTTGCCCTGCATCTGATTCCATCGGGAATCCTGACCCCAGGCGTGAAGAACATCATCGGCAACGGCGTTGTCGTCGATCCCGGTGTGTTGCTCACGGAGTTGGCGGGCCTGGAAGAGCGAAATGTAGACACATCTGGTCTGTTGCTCAGTGCCGATGCGCACCTGATCATGCCGTACCACGTCGCTATAGATAAGGTCACCGAGCGTTTCCTCGGCGCGAAGAAGATCGGTACCACCGGCCGCGGCATCGGGCCGTGCTACCAGGACAAATTTGCTCGCGTAGGGGTTCGTGCGGCCGACGTGCTGGATGAGAAGATACTCACTCAGAAAGTCGAAGCTTCCCTGGAGTTCAAGAACCAGGTGTTGTCCAAAATCTACAACCGCAAGGCGCTCGACCCACAGCAGGTGGTCGATGAGGTACTCGAGCAGGCCGAGCACTTCAAGCATCGGATCGCCGACACGCGGTTGGAGTTGAACCGCGCTTTGGAGCGGGGAGAGACCGTTCTGCTGGAAGGCTCGCAGGGCACTTTGCTCGACGTCGACCATGGCACTTATCCGTACGTGACGTCGTCGAATCCCACGGCGGGCGGAGCGGCCGTCGGCTCAGGTATCGGGCCGAACAAGATCACCACCGTGCTGGGCATTCTGAAGGCTTATACGACGCGTGTAGGTTCGGGCCCGTTCCCGACGGAGTTGTTCGACGAGTCCGGTGAATACCTTGCTGACCAGGGCGGGGAGGTCGGCGTGACAACTGGGCGCGGACGCCGTACCGGGTGGTTCGACGCTGTCATCGCGCGTTACGCCACCCGCGTCAACGGCATCACCGACTATTTCCTGACGAAGCTCGACGTACTTTCCAGTCTCGAAACCGTGCCCATCTGTGTGGCCTACGACGTCGACGGAGAGCGCTGCGAAGAGATGCCGATGACGCAAACCGGCTTCCATCACGCGAAACCGATCTACGAGGAAATGCCCGGTTGGGCGGAAGATATTTCCGAGGCACGGACGTTCGAGGACTTGCCGCAGAACGCTCAGAATTATGTTTTGCGGATTGAGAAACTCTCGGGTGCCTATGTTTCGTGCATCGGTGTGGGGCCGGGGCGCGACCAAACAATCGTTCGTCGAGACATCCTCGGCTGACACTATTTCGATGATTGGCCCCGAGAACAATGGTTCTCGGGGTCATTTCTTTTTTTAAAACAGTTATAAATCAAAACAATCTCGTTCCCTTCTTGAAGACCGACTAACAAACTTTGTACTCTGATCATCGGTTTCGACGTGCATGGGTAGATTGTGAAATCGATGGATCTGGAGTTTAATTTGAAGTTCAACCATGAAACCTATATAAATTCCGGCTGTCTCGAGGTTTGGTAAAGCACGTTAAAAAGAATATGAGACTTTTACGTTCGCACAAGTAACAGTTTCATACCGCAGTGCGAAACAATGAGTGACGCAGATAATTGCGCAGGGCCAAGAAGGCCACACAGACCCGACCAGGGTCCACCGCCGGCCTACGTAAGCATTTAGGCCCACCGAAGAAAGAGAACAATATGAAGAAGTCAACCAAAGGCGCCGTAGCCGCGGGGTCGGCAGCTGTACTGTTGCTTGGCGGTTTGGGATCCTACGCTCTTTGGCAGGACGAAGAGACGGTCAGCGGCGGAACGATCAACTCCGGCGAGCTCAACTTTGATCCGGTAGCGGCTTCGTCGACCTGGACCGAAACGTCGGTGACGCCAAACGTCGTCATCGGGGCTGATCCCTCTGGCTTCCTCATCGTGCCGGGTGACGTTCTGGAGTACTCGACCGCTTACGCCGTCAACTGGGCTGGTGACAATCTCGAAGCCAGCATCACTGCTGACTTCACCAACGTCACCGGCGATCCGGCGCTCGCTGCAGCGCTCGACACCACGGTCGCAGTGAACGGCGGCACAGCGTTGCCGAACGGGTCCGCAGTCCCTCTGCCGCTGACGGCCTCGCCGCAGAACATCACGGTCGAGGTGACGATCACCTTCGATCAAGCAACCGCCGATCTGATCGCGCAGAATGAGACCGTCAACTTGAACGACTTCACTCTGACTCTCGATCAAGTTCGGCCGTAATCTGACCGGTGCATCCAGCACGGCAGATATTAGGGTTAGCGCAGCCGCGTCCGTCGTCAGGGTGGTCTTCGGATCAGCATTGACGGCGGGCGCGTTGTCGCGAGACGAGGCACTGATCGGATGATTTCTATGAAGCGTAAGCGCATTGTAGGGGCGCTCGTTGCCGTCTCGGCCTTGGGGCTTTCGTTTCTGTCAGCCCAGCAAAGCAGCGCCTTGTGGACATCGGCGGAGACGATCAGCGGAAACACCATCACCTCCGGCCGCCTTGAGTTGGCGGTGGGAAATAGTGGCACCCAGTCAAAGGCTTTCACCTTTCAAGCATTCGGCGACAGCACTCGCAAGCTCGGGCCCGGTGACTACTCGCAGGCTCCGTTGACAGTTTTCAACAAGGGGAACATCCCGATGCGCTATCGCTTTCAGAACACTATCCAATCCAGCGCGGCAATGCCGCTGAGACTGGACGTTTCTGTGGTCGCCAGCGAGGCGGCGTGTCCAGCACTACCGGCAGCCGCAATCGGTGCGGGAACTCTGTACAGCGGGGCCATGGTCGGAGCGGCGTTCCCTCCGACCGGGCAATGGAGGACTCTGGCTCCGGGGGCATCAGAGGTGCTGTGCATGACGGGCACTGTTGGAGCCAATCCACCCTCGGGCGCGGAATCCACGGTCACATTCAGCGTTGCGGCTCGGCAAGAATGACGAACACCGTCCATCGGCACTTGCGGCCGGGGCTCGTCTACGTCGACGCCATCGCGATCGGCCGCCGAGCCTTGCCGAGCTGGGAGGGCTGAACGATGTTTCGTCTTGACCGATCGGCCGCAGCCAATCCAATACGCGCACACGTGGATCCACGAACTACTGGAACCCGCGTTCGCGCCGTGATGTCTATCGGCATCGTTTTGGGTCTCGGCGCGGTGGGCACGCTCGCCGCGTGGACCGACTCTGCCACTGCCACCTCGTCGATGTTCAGCGCAGGGGCGATCCTCCTACACGTCAACAACAAGCATGAGACGTCCACGATGACCTCGCTTGCCATGGTCGCCATGAAACCGGGAGACAGCGTCGCTGGGATGCTGCCGGTCGAGAACAAGGGCACGGTGGATTTCAGGTACACGGCCACCGTGACCACCAGCGCAGATTCGGTGCTGGCGCCCAATCTCAAGGTCTCCGCCTACAGGTCCGCCGCCGTCTCCAATTCTGTCCTCGCGGCGGGCAAAATATGCACCGGAACGCTGATCGATCCGGCGGTTAGCTTGGCACCCTCCCCGACATCGCGGGCGATGATCTCAACGCCGCGTCCTCTCGCTGCTGCCGCCAGCGAGAGCATCTGCATTCAGGTGACCCTCGACAGCAGCACCGTCAAACCTGTAGCCCAAGGTAAGTCCGCAACGGTCAACTTCCGTTTCACAGCGAATAACCCCTGAGGAATCGATGCCATCCCTACGAGAATCCGCAGCTAAGCGCACCGGCCGCGAGATAGCGCTGACCCTCGGCGCTCTCGCGGGCCTGATCTGCGTCGTCGCTGCGGTAGCTTCGCTGGCGTTGGGCATCAAACCCCTGGTGTTCCGGTCCGGGTCGATGATGCCGGCTATTGACACCGGCGCCCTGGCCCTGGCCAAATCCGTGCCTGCCGACCAACTGGTCCGCGGCGACATCGTCAGCGTCGAAGACGATGGCACGCGGATAACGCACCGCGTCGACACCATCGAGCAGATGGCCGGCGGAAGCATGGTTGTCACTCTCAAGGGTGACGCAAACGACGAGGCCGACGCGAGTCCCTATTTCATCACCGAAGCTGATCGTGTGTTCTTTCATGTGAACGGATTGGGCTACGTGGTGGCGTGGCTATCCAGCACGGTCGCCGTCTTCCTCGGGGGTGTGCTCGTCGGTGGGCTCCTGATGGTTGCTTTTCGCCCCGACAACCGCCCTGAGGAATCCACCGATCGCGCAGACACCGATGTAGAGGTCGAAGAGGGGGTGCGGCTGACATGAAGAAGAATGCGCAGCCGGCTCGTCGTTTCGCCGATAGCCGGACGAAGAAGGCGCGTATCCGGGTCGGGGTCGCTTTGGCCGCGGGTGCGCTCATGGTGTTAGCCGCCACCCAGGTGGTCGATACCAGTGCGGCACTGACGGATTCAGTGGTCGTAAACAGCGGACAGCTTGCGGTCGACGCGAACTTGCTGCCGCGCCCCCAATTCGTCGACTGCCAGGACTTGTCGGGCTTCCCCAACACACAGAGCGACATCACCTGGAAACATCTTGGTCCGGGCTACAGCTACCGTATCGACGTTCGCTGGCCCGATGGCAGTGATAAATTCACCACCACCGTGGCAGCCGGGGGCACTGTGAGTCGCGGCGGGGTCCTTACTTACCGGATTGCTTCGAGCAATATAAGGGGTTTGACGGGCAGGGAGATGACGCTGAGGATATTTCCCGTGCTCAACGGTGTGGCTGGTGACAACTGGGTGGGCGTTTATTTCCATGTGGGGTCAGCACCGCACGTCTACTGCAATGGCGCGACGTATGGCAGTGGAAATGGAGCGCACGTCTATCCAGCGAACCTTCTCACCCCGGGTGGCGGCACTCCATTGGCCAGAAACGCTCAGCCGCCGGTGAACGACGAAATGTTGGCTCCCACTGCTTCGGCCGCCGTGGAAGATCAGTTGGACGCCGATGTTCGCACAACTTCGTCGACGCCTCCGACCACAAGCGCCAGGCCGTCGACGACGGATCAGGCAACGTCAACGCCGTCGACGACGGCTCAGGAGTCGTCACCGTCGACTCCCACCACGATCCCAGAGACAAGTACACCATCCGAAACTGCTGGTCCTATTTCGACCTCTGATTCTGGCGACTACACAGCGGCACGGTCGGCGGATGGCAAGTCGTTGATCATCACAGACCCGGCGGGCACGCACGAGGTGGTCTACTCTGCTTCCCCGAATGCGGTTTTGCGTTGGGACGGTGACGATCTGATGATTGTCGAAGACGAAAAGCAAACACGCATCTCGAAGTCTGCTGGCGAGTGGCAAGTTGTTGTCGAGTCGGCCAGCACCACGGATGGGGCTGAGGTGACTCCGAATTGATGAGCTATGGCGCAAATGCGGTCCGGTTCGTTCGGCACGTCGCTAACAACAACCCGTCGAAACGCCAATCCTCTACAGAAAAGTTTTCGTTCAGAGCGGATCAGACATGAGTACTGAAGATACTGACGTCATTCCAATCGTCCGGCCGGAAGCCGAGGACCATCGCACGGGAGTGTGGTGGTGGGTCAATCGGATCGTGACCTACACGTTGCTGGCCGTAATGTTGCTTGTTCTCGCGGTGACTGTAGTTATCCCGCGACTGACAGGTTCGACGCCGTACACGGTCTTGACAAGTTCGATGAAACCTTCGTATCCGCCTGGGTCGTTGGTGGTGATCAAACCTGCCGATGCAGCTGAGCTCCAGGTTGGAACAGCAGTTCTGTATCAAATTCGCTCCGGTGAGCCAGATGTCATCACTCACCGGATTGTCGCTACCAGGCAGAGCGGCGGCGGAGATACGACGTACATCACCCGCGGGGACAACAACGGCTCTGACGATGCTGATCCGGTGAAGATCGAACAGATTCGAGGAAAAGTTTGGTATTCGGTCCCGTACATGGGCTATGTCAACAATTGGCTCAATGGTGAGCAACGCCGAATTACTTTGATAGCCATCGTGGTTGGACTATCAGGATATGCAATCTTCATGTTTCTCGGAGCCGGAAACGACTATCGCAAGAAGCGGAAGGAGCCGCAGGAGCCATGAGCCGCAATTTAGCTGTCCGCGGCGTCTTCGCACTGGTGATCGCGCTGGTGATCGCGCTGGTGATCCTGGTGCTGATCGGCGTCGGCCCGAGTCGCCCCGTTGACACTGTCAGCTACAGCGATGATGGCGAGACCTGGTCGGCGACGCTGCCCGGACCGCTGTTCGACGAGGACATCAGTTGGGTTCCCGGGGATCGTCGCGATGCCAGATTCCACGTATCCAACGACACCGATAACGACGGCCGGGTGGTGCTGCTGATCGAGGGTGCCAATCCAGTGTTCGCAGATGCGTTGACTCTGTCGGTCGGCGGCAAAGACCTCGATCGGAGCTGTGCACAGATTGACGTGCCAGCTCAATCGAAAACGATGGTGAATGCGACGCTTGCAATGGACGTAGGTGCCGAGAACGAAACACAAAGGTCCACAGCAGGTATCGATCTCGTGGTTCGATGGGACAATCAGGACGACGATCTATGCGTCATCGCTAAGGCCCAGGGCGCCGAAGATGTACAGGAAGTGGCACAGCCCTGATGGGTGCACCGCAGCGGTGGGTTCGTCCCATTGAACGGCTACACACTAAGTGGGCACCGGGCGGTCACTTGTGGATACTCGGACCCAGCCAGTTGATGAAACTCAACTAAACCGGCTGTGGGTGATTTTGCAGTGGCTCGATCCGTCAGTAATCGATTGAATACCGCAAAAGATTTGCTCGCGCCTGAACTGAAATTACGATTCCGGATAGATTAATTCGGATTGACGTGCTTTATCGACCGACTTGACGGACAATGATGTCCACATGACGGGACGGAAGGTCGGTCGATGATGTCCACTGCTTACAATGGTCTGGAAGTCTTCGGTTACCAATTCGATCGTTTTGCCTACGAGCATATTTGGATTGGCGAGCAGGTCGGTGAATTTATGCTGGGGCCGGGCGGCGGCGGAATGCTCGAGTATCGGAACGCAACGGTCTTCGCTCTTCCCGACGGCGGTGCCCACGAGGTGCACGGTGAGATTCTCGCCTGGTACATGACACAGGGCGGGCCCTACGGGGCGCTCGGCTACCCGATCAGCAATGAAAAGCCCACGCCGACAGGCTACGGGCGGTACACCCTGTTCGAGCGCGGGGCAATCGGTTGGCTACCCGAGACTGGGGCGTTCACGATTGGGGAGGCGAACGAAGTCGAGGCCTCTACGAAAGTAGTCGATTCGGCCGCGTCGTCCGACAATACCGAGGGTTCATACCGAATTTCGGCTTGAAAGCGACTTAAAGAAATCTGAGTCGCTCAGAATCGGACCGTGCACCTGGGTATATCCAAACACGATTATCGTTCGAATTCAATCATCGCAATTCGATTGAATTGGAATCTTCCCTAAAGTTCATGCGCGTCGGTCTGTAGTTGCACACAAATCGACGCTGGAGGGCCGGATGTGGCGTCTGAGCCCAACTTGTGTGCAGCCAGGCGCGCTCAACCAGACATGCTCAGAACAACGTCGGCTCCCCGAATCCCGCGACACCTTCGATCGCCAATATCTTCTCCTTCGTCGACGCGCCGCCCGGAGCCGAGAATCCGCCGACCTCTCGTCCGGCTCCGAGGACGCGATGGCACGGGATGATGATCGGAATTGGGTTACGGCCCAGTGCGCCGCCCACGGCCTGCGCGGCGCCGGGGTGGCCCAGCAGCGATGCAACGTCCCCGTACGTCATGGTTGAACCACGCTGGATGGCACGCGTGACGTCGTAGACCGCGTTGTCGAACTCCGACACATCGAGATCTACAGGTATCGCAGATAGATCGGCCTGCTTACCGTCGAGGAGAGCGACGATCAGCTCGAGTGCATTGTCGGCCAACGCGTCGGCTTCATCTGGTTCGCCGCCGAAACCGCGAAGGTAATCCGGCAGTGCATCGCCGGGTTCCGGTAATCCGACGGCGGTGATACCGGTGTCGGACCAGGCGAGACCGCACTGGCCGATAGCAGTGTCGAAGAGTACGTAGGGCACGCGTCCAGTATGAACCAGTCCACCGAGCCTCAAATTGGATTTGATTCCGAAGACCAGCGCGCGAATACTCGAGTTCATGGCTACGAGGGTTCTCAATGCGACGTCGCTGGCGCGGGATCTGGGACGCTGGCGACCGGATGTCGACGACGGCACCGGGCGTCGTCGAACCTCGCGTCCCACCTACCGGGCGCTCGCCGACGGAGTCCGCCTACTCATTCACGACGGGCGGATCCCACTCGGCGTTGGGCTGCCGAGCGAGCGTGACCTGTCGGCAGCGCTCGATCTGAGTAGAACCACCATTACCTCCTCATACGCTGTGCTGCGCGAAGAGGGCTACTTGATCAGCAAGCAGGGCGCTCGGAGCACCGTTGCGCTGCCGGATGTTGCCCGGCCGAACGGTCTGCTGGTGCAAGCCCGCAACTCCAATGGGCCGGTCGTCGACATGAGTCACGCTGCGATGGCTGCGCCGACCGAGGCGATGATGGCCGCGTACCGCTCCGCGCTACAAGCACTTCCGGCGTACCTGTCCAGTCACGGCATGGAGCCGATCGGCATCTCGGTATTGCGCGAGGCGATTGCCCGACGGTTCGTCGAGCGGGGACTACCGACGACCCCGGACCAGATCATGGTGACCTCGGGTGCGCAGCAGGCGGTGCGACTGCTGCTCGGCACGTTGACCTCGCCAGGGGATCGAGTTCTCATCGACCATCCGACGTACCCCAATGCACTGGAGGCAATCAGGCGCGTCGGCGCCCGCCCCGTGCCTGTTCCGATTCGTCCGGGCGACGAGCCGTGGGATCTGGACGGGATTCGGAGTGCAGCGCGGCAGACGGCGTCGAAAGTCGCTTACATGATTCCCGATTTCCACAATCCGACAGGGCGATGCCTCTCGGCCGACGGCCGGGCCGAACTGGCACGGATAGCGCGGGAGACGTCCATGACGTTGATCGTCGACGAGACGATGGTCGACCTGTGGCTCGACAGTCCGCCGCCGCCCCCGGTGGCGTCGTTCGGGCGGGTGTCCGGCACCGATATTGTCACGATCGGGTCGGCGTCGAAATCGTATTGGGGTGGTCTGCGGATCGGATGGATTCGCGCGAACCCCTCGTTGATCAGTCGGTTGGCCGGGTCGCGTGCCGCGCATGATCTCGGAACTTCGGTGATGGACCAGCTTGCGGCGGGCTTCCTACTGCAGGATGCCGACGCGATTCTGGCGACGCGGCGTGGGCAGCTGCGCAAGCGTCGTAACGCATTGGAAAATGCTCTAGCGCAGCATCTACCGGACTGGAGCTACCTGAGTTCGACGGGCGGTATGTCGCTGTGGCTGCAGCTTCCGGCCCCGGTGTCGAGTGCGCTGGCGGCGACGGTCCCTGCATTCGGTGCGGTCCTTGCTGCTGGCCCGAGATTCGGCGTCGAAGGTGCTTTCGAGCGGTTCATCAGGTTGCCGTACACCCGCGAACCCGCTGAATTGACCGCAGCGGTCGTGGCGACCGCTGCGGCCTATCAGGCGCTGGCTCCGAACGTCGAGACTCAGCAGCCGGCCCTGGTTTTCTAGCCAGACAGAGGGGTCAGTGCCAGAGTGATTCGATGTCGGCAGCAGTCGTCTGCGGGGGCGTCGGAATCCCGTTGGGGGTCCGTGAGAACCGCGGGGCGGGGCGATGCTGGGTGACCCCGTCGACCTCGATGAGGGTGCCGCGTTCTTTGAGGTGCACCTGATCGGGAGCCTCGGCGAACGTCAGAACCGGCGACACGCAAGCGTCGGTACCGTCGAAGATCGCGGCCCATTCGTCGCGCGTCTTGGATTTGAAGGTGGCAGTGAGGATCTCGCGCATCTCAGGCCAACGTTCGCGCTCTCCCTGGCCGGGGATGGTGGCGGGATCGAGCTCCAGCAGGCGCAGCATTTCGGCGAAGAACTGCGGTTCCAGCGAGCCGACCGCCATGTACTTGCCGTCGGCTGTCTCGTAGGTGTCGTAGAAGGGCCAGCCGGTGTCGAGCATGTTGACACCGCGCTCGTCGGACCATGCGCCGACTCCGCGCATTCCCCAGATCATGTGCGACAACGCAGCAGTTCCATCGACCATTGCTGCGTCGACTACCTGGCCTTCGCCTGAAGTCTGACGCTCGAACAGTGCGGCCAGGATGCCGAAGATCAGGAACATGGATCCGCCGCCGAAGTCGCCGACCATGTTGAGCGGTGGCACCGGACGCTCGCCCTGCCTGCCGATGGCGTGCAGGACGCCGGTGACGGAGATGTAGTTGATGTCGTGCCCGGCGGCCGAGGCCCACGGGCCTTCCTGACCCCACCCCGTCATCCGCCCGTAGACCAGGCGTGGATTCCGAGCAAGGGCATCGTCGGGGCCGAGGCCGAGTCGTTCGGTTACTCCGGGGCGGAAGCCCTCGATGAGGACGTCCGCACGTTCGATGAGTCCGAGGACCTTCTCGATGTCTGCGGGATCCTTGAGATTGGCCTCGACGATGGTGCGGCTGCGGAGTTGCTGATCGTGCTCGGCGATCTGTCCGGCGCGTTGAACTCGAACGACGTCGGCGCCGAGATCGGCCAACAGCAGGGCCGCGTGCGGGCCGGGTCCGATACCTGCGAGTTCTACGACGCGAAGCCCTGTAAGCGGTCCACCACTACTCGACACGTTTCCTCGTTCCGATCAAGACGACA
>JBBSSG010000022.1:0-30868 GCA_038242295.1 Mycobacteriales bacterium
CAAAGGATACGAGTGCCCAGCTTCGCCGACACGACGTTCACCGATCCCGCGCGGATCAGGAACTTTTGCATCATCGCCCACATCGACCACGGCAAGTCGACGCTGGCAGATCGGATGCTGCAGCTGACGGGCGTCGTAGACGATCGATCGATGCGAGCCCAGTACCTCGACCGCATGGATATCGAGCGCGAGCGAGGCATCACCATCAAGGCGCAGAACGTCCGCCTGCCGTGGGTGGTCGACGGCGAAGAGTACGTATTGCATCTGATCGATACTCCCGGCCACGTCGACTTCACCTATGAGGTCTCGCGGGCGCTCGAAGCGTGTGAAGGTGCCGTTCTGCTGGTCGACGCCGCACAGGGCATCGAGGCACAGACCCTGGCGAACCTGTACCTCGCGCTCGACAAAGAGCTGACGATCATTCCTGTTCTGAACAAGATCGACCTCCCCGCCGCCGATCCAGATCGGTATGCAGCCGAGATCGCGCACATCATCGGGTGCGAGGCCGGCGACGTATTGCGGGTCTCCGGTAAGACGGGCGTCGGTGTCGAGGACTTGCTCAACGAGGTCGTCAAGCTCGTGCCTGCGCCTGTCGGTAATGCGGATGGGCCTGCGCGTGCGATGATTTTCGACTCGGTCTACGACACCTACCGCGGTGTCGTCACCTACGTCCGGGTCGTCGACGGAGCACTGAACCCGCGCGAGAAGGTCACCATGATGTCGACGGGTTCGACGCACGAGTTGCTCGAGGTCGGCATTGTCTCTCCCGATTCGAAGCCGACGAAAGGCCTCGGCGTCGGCGAGGTCGGTTACCTCATCACCGGTGTCAAGGATGTCAGGCAGTCGAAGGTCGGCGATACGGTCACCACGTTCCGCAAGGGCGCGACCGAACCGTTGACTGGATATCGCGAGCCCAGGCCGATGGTGTATTCCGGTCTGTATCCGATGGACGGTTCCGACTATCCAGTTTTGCGCGATGCCCTCGAGAAGCTTCAGCTCAACGACGCGGCACTGACCTACGAGCCGGAGACTTCGGTGGCGCTCGGGTTCGGCTTCCGTTGCGGCTTCCTAGGTCTGCTGCATATGGAGATCAGCCGTGAACGGCTCGAGCGCGAATTCAATCTCGATCTCATTTCCACCTCGCCGAACGTGGTCTACCGCGTCGAGATGGAAGATGGCGCCGAACATATCGTCACCAACCCGTCGTACTGGCCGGAGGGTAAGTCTCGCTACGTGTTCGAACCGATGGTCAAGTGCACCATCATCACTCCCAGTGAGTTCATCGGATCGATCATGGAACTATGTCAGGGCAGGCGAGGCGAGCTCGGCGGCATGGACTACCTGTCCGAGACTCGCGTCGAGCTGCGATACACCATTCCGATGGCCGAGATCATCTTCGACTTCTTCGACATTCTGAAGTCCCGCACACGCGGATATGCCAGCTTGGACTACGAGGAGACCGGCGAGCAGGCCGGCGAACTCGTCAAGGTCGATATTTTGCTTCAAGGCGAGGCCGTCGACGCATTCTCCGCGATTGTCCACAAGGACGCCGCCGCTGCGTACGGAAACAAGATGACGACCAAGCTCAAAGAATTGATACCTCGCCAGCAGTTCGAGGTACCGATCCAGGCGGCGATCGGCTCGAGAATTATTGCGCGCGAGAATATCCGGGCAATTCGCAAGGACGTTCTCGCCAAGTGCTATGGCGGCGACATCAGCCGTAAGCGCAAGCTGATCGAGAAGCAGAAAGAGGGCAAGAAGCGCATGAAAACGATCGGTCGGGTCGAGGTGCCGCAGGAGGCATTCGTGGCAGCCCTGTCCTCCGAGTCATCGTCGGACAAGAAGAAGTAGCGCGCGGACGCTACGGGACTGCGCCCGTCCGAGCCGATGGCCGGATGGCGCATCGACTCGGACGGGCCAACCGTCAACCGTTGTGTGCCGGCTGGAAGTCCCCTGCAGCCTGCGCCTCTTCGGCGCGGATCACGTGGACCACAGCGTTGATCAACGCCAGGTGGGTGAACGCCTGCGGGAAGTTCCCGAGATGCCGCCCCGTGCGTGCGTCGAGCTCCTCGGCATACAGTTTGAGTGGGCTGGCGTATCCGAGTAGCCGCTGGCACAGATGCTTCGCTCGTGGCAGCTCACCGATTTCCACCAGCGCGGACACCAACCAGAACGAACAGATGGTGAACGTGCCTTCCTCGCCTTCGAGGCCGTCGTCGGTGGTATCGACTTTGTACCGCAGAACCAAGCCGTCGACGGTCAGCTCGTTCGCGATGGCGAGAACTGTGGCTCGCACTCGTGGATCGTCGGCGGGAAGAAAGCGCAGCAACGGTACGAGAAGCAGTGAGGCGTCCAAGGAGTCGCTACCGTAGCGCTGGGTCAGTACGCCGCGAGCATCGACGCCGTGCGTCAGGATGTCTTCCTTGATCTCGTCGGCAATGGCGTTCCACTGCCCCTCGTACTCCGTCTCGCCGTGAATGGCGGCCAGCTTGGCGCCGCGGTCGAGTGCAACCCAACACATGACTTTCGAGGAGGTGAAGTGCTGCGGCTCGCCGCGCACCTCCCAGATGCCACGATCTGGCTTGTGCCAATTGGCGATCGCTTCCTCCACCTGACGTTTCAGTAGTGGCCACAGCGTCTCCGGCACGTGCGCACGCGATTTGACGTGTAGGTACACCGAATCGAGCATGGTGCCCCAAATGTCGTGCTGGTTCTGGTTGTACGCCCCGTTGCCGATTCGCACCGGCTTGGCCCCGTCGTAGCCGGAGAGATGCGGCAGTTCGCTCTCTTCCAGAGTCTTCTCCCCACCGACGCCGTACATGACCTGGAGCGGGATGGCCTTGCCGTCCTTGGTCATCGACACGTCCGACATGAACGAGAACAGGTCGTTGGCTTCGCGGTCGAGGCCGAGGGTGTACAGGCCCCATAGCGCGAACGTGGAATCGCGTACCCAGACGTAGCGATAGTCCCAGTTGCGTCCTCCGCCAGGGGTTTCCGGTAACGAGGTGGTGGATGCGGCCATCAACGCACCGGTAGGGGCGTAGGTCAGACCCTTCAATGCAAGAGCACTGCGCTGCAAGTACGCGCGCCACGGGTGATCGGGAAACCGGCCGATGGTGATCCATTGGCGCCAGCATTCGGCCGTGCGCCACATCTTCGCGGTGGCTTCTTCGAAGGTCTGCGGAGCTGGCAGATGGGACCACGACAGTGCTACAAAGACGTTGTCGCCCTCTTTCATCCGGGTACGTGCGCGCGCCTCACGCCCCTCGATTCCGATGCGCAGGTTGGTGGTGAGGGTCAGCGTCGGCTGATCGCCCACCGAACTGGCTTCGCACGTCGCGGTGGCCTCCTCGTACACCTTGCCGGTGTACTGCCATTGAGCAGGGGCACGGTGGTAGTCGAACGCGGGCTCGCACGTCATTTGAAGTTCGACCGTCCCGCTCACACATTTGACCGTCCTGAGCAGAATATGTTCGGCGTCCCAGTCCGCCGGAGCCCGCTTGTGCGACCGCGACCGCTGCTCGTTGTTGTGCCACGGCCCCATCACCAGGGCGTCACGCACGACCAGCCACCCTGTTTCGGTCTGCCACGTCGTCTCGACAATGAGTCCGCCGGGTAGATATCGCCGTGCCGCCGGCACCGCTTGTCCGTAGGGGCCGATCCGGAAATGACCGGCGCTCCGGTCCAGAATCGCGCCGAAGATACTCGGCGAGTCCGGACGCGGGACGCACATCCACTCGACCGATCCGTTACGTGCGATGAGGCATGTGTTCTCGCAGTCGGAAAGGAATGCGTAGTCGTCGATCGGGGGAAATGCACCGCGATAGGACATCGGATTCGACACCGGTGTTTCGGTGCTGTCCAGCACTCCTTGATGAGTATGCTCGCCGGTAGCGGGACCACCCACTTTCATTATCGAGTCCTCGTGCACGGGCATAGCCGTCGACTCTTCCTCGAATGCAGTCATAGAACAATCATCGGCTTATCCGGCTGTCTCGTCCACCGCTGGGAGTTCGCGGCGTGGCGCACCGATAGGGTGGAGTCCATGCACGCGATAGCCACGTGGTGGGACGGAATCGAATTGTGGATCACCGGTCTGCCGTTCGTTCCGCAGTCGCTCGTCCTGCTCTTGGTCCTCGTACCGATCGCTTTCGGCCTGGCACGGGCTTTCGATCGCGCTCTCGCTGCAGTTCTTCACGTCCTCGGACGCGATGCCCGAGCAGAACGCGACGCGATAGACGTTGCGTCGGACTCGTCGATCCCGGAAGGTCCCTGATGCCGAAGTCGAGAGTCACGTTGGCGCTGATTGCACTACTGGTACTAGTAGTTCTCGCGTGGTTTCTGCTCAGGTAATCGAACGTGCTACCGCAGAGTTGGCAACCGAGTAATTGGGGTCCGGGCGGCTCCCTCTGCTAGGTTTCTCTGCGTGTCTGCCGCTGCCGCGTACCGGGTCCGCCATGAATTGGCGCTGATCGCTGTCGGCATGCTCGCGGTCGCCGATATCGACTGTTGTCGATCTGTGCGCTGACTGCGGCTCGAGTTACGAGAAGTACTTAGTTGGGCACCGACTTTTTTTCTGGTGGTGTTCCCCGCTTCTGTGTGTTCTCGAACGGCCATCGACCTTTCCTTCAGGTCTGGCTGAGTTCCGCGTCGAATGCCTGAGAACTCGACATTTACTTCCGACATCGACTTTCGATGAAAGGCTCTCCCGATGAGGCACAATTCCCGCCGCCTGCTCATTACTTTCGCTGCCGTAGGAGCGATGGTTCTGACTGCGTGCAACGGCGGATCGAGCGACGTCGTGGGTGGCGACGGTGGTTCCAGCGACGGAACCGCGCTGACTCTTGTCGGCTACGCGGTGCCCAAGAATGGCTGGGACGCGATCGCACCTGCCTTCGCAGCTACCGAGGACGGCGAAGATACATCGATCAATGCCGATTACGGGGCCTCGGGAAATCAGTCACGCAAAGTAGCCGACGGCGCGCCGGCAGATCTCGTGAACTTTTCGGTGGAACCCGACATCACACGTCTGGTGAAAGCGGACAAAGTCGACGAGGGCTGGAACCAAAGTGCCTATAGGGGAGTACCTTTCGGTTCGGTTGTCACCCTTGTGGTGCGGGCGGGAAATCCGAAGAACATTGCGACCTGGGACGACCTCCTCGGTGCTGATGTTCAGGTGATCAGCCCGAGTCCCTTGAGCTCGGGATCGGCAAAATGGAACCTGCTGGCGCCGTACGCAGCAAAGAGCAACGGCGGTCAGGACAAGGCGGCCGGACTCGCCTACATTCAGCAACTCGTATCCGAGCACTTCCCGGTACAGCCGGAATCTGGCCGCGCCGCCACCGAGGCGTTCCTGCAAGGCCAGGGCGACGTTCTGATCAGTTACGAGAACGAAGCGCTGTTGATCGAGTCGCGGGGCGAAAAAGTCGAGCACGTCGATCTTGCGGACACTTTTCGGATCGACAATCCCGTTGCCGTGGTCAAGACCAGCTCGCAACTGGACAAAGCCAACGCGCTCAACGACTTCATCTACACCGACGAGGGACAAAAGATATGGGCGGAGGCAGGATTTCGGCCGAGTAACCCAGAAATCGCAGCTCAGTATGCAGACAAGTTCGCGCCCCCGGAAACCCTGCGAACAATCGACGACCTCGGTGGCTGGACCCAGGTCGACGACGAGCTGTTCGGAGACAACGGTGAGATCACCGCGATCTACAACAAGAGCACCGAGTAGAGATCATGCCGACTTCCGACTCGTCCGAATTTCCACCTGCCAAATCCCCATCCCAACCCGAACAGTCCCAACCCGAACAGTCCCCACCCAAACAGTCCCCACCCAAACAGTCCCCACCCGAACAGTCCCCACCCCGTGCCCGCACTGGCCGAAAGTTCCGCGGACCCGGATCGGTGGGTCCGCTCGGGCTCGGCGTCGCCGTGCTGTGGTTGAGCGTCATCGTGCTGTTGCCACTCGCGGCGTTGACGGTGGCATCGTTCGACGATGGACTGAGCGGCTTCTGGGATGCAGTCAGCACCCCACGAGCTATCGCGACGTTCAAGGTAACCATCGAGGTTTCGGTCGCCACAGCGCTGATCAACCTGGCCTTCGGAACGCTGATCGCCTGGGTCCTGGTGCGTGACGAGTTCCCCGGGAAGCGTTTCGTCAATGCGTTGATCGACCTGCCTTTCGCGCTGCCGACGATCGTTGCCAGCCTCGTGCTGCTGTCGCTGTACGGTCCGGCCAGCCCAATTGGATTGGTGTTCAATGCGACCAAACCGGCCGTGGTCGTAGCTTTGCTGTTCGTGACGCTTCCGTTCGTGGTTCGTGCTGTGCAACCGGTGCTCATCGAACTCGACAAGGATGTCGAGGAAGCTGCAGCGTCGCTCGGCGCGAACAACGGGGCGATCTTCCGGACCATCGTGCTGCCAGTGCTACTACCGTCGATTCTCAGCGGGGGCGGGCTGGCATTTGCTCGGGCCATCGGCGAGTTCGGTTCCGTCGTTCTGATCGGCGGCAATATTCCAGGCGAGACACAGATCGCCTCGCAGTACATCCGGGAACTGATCGAATACGACCGACCGGTCGATGCAGCCGCAATCTCTGTGGTGCTGCTCAGCCTCGCATTCGTTGTGCTGTTCGTGCTACGAATCGTCGGTAGTCGGTTGGCGCATCGTCAAGAGCAGACCCGATGAAAATTGGGCTGCCGGTCAAACTCTCACTTCGCAGCATTGCACTCGTCTACCTGGCCGCTCTGGTGCTGTTCCCCCTCGGCGCGATTCTGTATCGGACGTTCGAGAACGGATTCTTCGAGTTCTGGGCGCTGATCACCACACCGGCCGCTCAGTCCGCGCTCCAACTGTCACTTCTGATCGTCGCGATCGTTGTACCCATCAATGTTGTCTTCGGGGTTGTCACCGCGCTCGCACTCGTGCGGGGACGCTTCCGCGGGAAAGGAATTCTCGAAGCAATCGTCGACCTGCCGTTCGCGGTCTCGCCCATCGTCACGGGTGTGGCGTTGATTCTGCTGTGGGGTGCAAACGGATGGTTCGGAGGACTCGAGAGTCTTGGAATCATGGTCATCTTCGCTCTGCCGGGCATGGTGATCGCCACCATCTTCGTGACACTCCCGTTCGTTGTTCGAGAGGTCGAGCCGGTGCTCTACGAGATCGGGGAGGAACAGGAAGAGGCTGCATCGACACTCGGAGCATCCGCACTTCAGACGTTCTGGCGCATCACTCTCCCTGCGATTCGGTGGGGTTTGACCTACGGGATCGTGCTGACAGTTGCGCGTTCACTCGGTGAGTTCGGCGCGGTCGTCATGGTTTCGACCAACCTTCCGGGAATTTCGCAGACGCTGACACTCCTGGTCAATTCACGCTACGACGACTTCAACCAACAGGGTGCGTATGCCGCGTCCACCTTGCTCATGGCAATTGCCGTCATCGTGCTCCTGCTGATGACTGCCCTCGACAAGAAGAGGACGAAATAATGCCCACCCAGAAGTCTGGCGAAATCGAGATTTCCGTAATCGGTGCCAACAAGAATTACGGCGACTTCGTAGCGCTCGACAATGTCGGCATCGATATACCGAAGGGGTCGTTGACTGCGCTCCTCGGCCCGAGTGGCTCGGGTAAGTCGACGTTGCTTCGGTCCATCGCAGGCCTGGAGCAGCTCGACTCGGGTCAAGTGGTGCTCGCCGGTCAGGATGTCACGTGGGTGCGTCCGCAGCAGCGGGAGATCGGCTTCGTGTTTCAGCACTATGCAGCCTTCAAACACCTCAGTGTCCGCGACAACGTGGCGTTCGGGTTGAAGATCAGGAAACGGCCGAAAGCCGAGATCAAGAGAAAGGTCGACGAGCTTCTCGAGATCGTCGGACTTTCCGGATTTCAGACACGCTTTCCAGCGCAGCTCTCGGGCGGTCAGCGCCAGCGAATGGCGCTGGCTCGGGCGTTGGCAGTAGATCCGCAAGTTCTTCTGCTCGACGAGCCGTTCGGCGCGCTCGATGCAAAAGTTCGCGAGGATCTTCGCACTTGGTTGCGACGTCTGCACGATGAGGTTCACGTGACGACGGTTCTCGTCACTCACGATCAGGAAGAAGCTCTCGACGTCGCGGACCGAATAGCGATATTGAACAAGGGGCGGATCGAGCAGGTCGGAACCCCCGAGGACCTTTACGATCGGCCGGCAAACGACTTTGTGATGTCCTTTCTCGGACAGGTGGCCAGACTGAACGGTCTCCTTGTTCGCCCACACGACATCAGAGTCGGGCGAGACCCGAGTATGGCGCTGGCACAGGCGAATGGGACGGCGGAGTCCTCGGGCGTCACGCGCGCGATCGTCGAACGGGTCGTTCACCTCGGATTCGAGGTCAAGGTGGAGATGAAGAACTCGGCGACAGGGGAATTGTTCGCTGCGCAGATCACGCGCGGCGACAGTGAAGCGCTACAGCTGAGCCCGGGGGAAGCGGTTTATGCGCGAGCCACACGGATCCCCGCGATCGCTGCTACTGGACGTGCGACGACAGGTGAGTAGGACCCTCAGCGGCGGCCATCCCTAGGTAGCTAAGGCTGGCCTAAGCGTGTATGTTTCTTCCGGTATGTCCGTTTGATTGAGATATCTAGGAGAATCGTGATCGTTATCCGCCGCTTGATGCTGCTGTCGTGCTGCGCGACCGTGGCAATCGGCCTGGTCAGCTGTAGTTCCTCCACCGAAGCAGAATCCTCGGATACCGAGGCGGCTCTGGTCGTGTATTCGGGCCGCGACAAAGACCTCGTAGATCCGTTGATCACCCGCATCGACGGCAGTATCGAGGTCGACTACTCGGGGAACACCAACGCGCAAGCCGCCAAGATTTTAGAAGAGGGCGATGCGTCGCCTGCTGACGTGTTCTACGGTCAGGATGCGGGGGCACTCGGAGCGTTGGATGAGGCGGGAGCGTTGATCCCCCTGCCCAACGACATCCTCGAGATGGTTCCCGAGCGGTACCGGGCCGCAGACGGAACATGGGTTGCGACCTCGGCCCGAGCACGAGTGCTTGCGTACAACAGTGACAAAGTCCAGGCTGCGGACCTGCCGACCGGCATCGACGGCCTGCTGGATTCCCGTTGGCGTGGACAGGTCGGCTACGCACCGACGAACGCGTCGTTCCAGGCATTCGTCACCGCGCTTCGAGTGCAGCGCGGTGAGGATGCAGCCCGTCAGTGGTTGGAAGCCTTCCTCGCCAACGACCCAGTGGCTTTCGAGGGCAACGGAGCCCTCATGGCGGCAGTCAACGACGGTCAGGTGTCGACGGGAATGACCAACCACTATTACTGGTACCCCTTCAAGGCCGAGAACGGTGCGGACGCCCCGATCGAACTGCACTACCTCGAGCCGGGCGACCCCGGCGCATTGGTGAATGTCGCCGGTGCCGGGATCCTCGCCTCGTCGGACAACCAAGAAGCCGCGCAGGACTTCGTACGCGAGCTGTTGTCCGCCGAGTCGCAGACCTACTTCGCCAACGAGACGGCCGAGTACCCGGTCATCGATGGCATTTCCTCGGAGTTCGACTTGCCGCCACTAGCCGACCTCGGCAGCTCCAACATCGACCTGGGGCAGCTGGCATCGCTGGAGCAGACACAGGCGTTGCTCACCGAAGTAGGAATAATCTAGTTGGTTCATTGCTCGCGCGGCCGTCCGTTCCTCGGGGCGGCCGCGGTGATGATCGCGATCGGCGCACTCACACCACTGGTGTATCTCGGAATCCGGTCGTTCGACGGTGGAGTCGACAAAGCGTCACGTTTGTTGTTTCGGCAGCGCACGTTCGATTTGGCATCGAACACGGTGGTGTTGACGGTGATCGTTGCCGCCGGCTGCCTGATACTGGGCGTCTTTGCGGCATGGATCATCACGCGTACCGACATTCCCGGCCGTAGGATCTTCGCGGTGGCTCTCAGTGCGCCACTGGCAATTCCGTCCTACGTGTCCGGCTATGTTTGGATTGCTGAGTTTCCCTCTCTTGCCGGACTGTTCGGTGCCGCGCTGGTGCTGACGATGGCGTGTTTCCCGCTGGTGATGCTGCCGGTTGCGGCAGCGCTCGCCGCAGCCGACCCGAGTCGGGCGGAGGTATCGAGAACCCTGGGGAGAAGCGCGGCGCGGACGGCTTGGACGGTCGAACTCAGATATGTGATCCCATCCGCGGCGGCGGGAACGTTGCTGGTGTGTCTCTACACGATCAGTGATTTCGGTGCAGTAGCCCTTATGCGATACGACGCGTTCACGTTGGGCATCTACAGCGCCTACCGCGGCGGACTCGACCGAACTGCTGCATCGGTCCTGGGCCTCGTCCTCGTCCTGATGGCACTGACACTCACCCTCGCGGAGCGGCGGGCGCGCCGCGGAGCCTCGGCCCGTATCGGCTCGGGATCACCGCGTGCACCGGAATCCATTGCGCTGAAACGGTGGACGATTCCGGCGATGCTCGCCGTGTCTGCTCTGCTCGTAGTGGGAGTCGCCGTACCGATTCTGGGTCTCGTTCGCTGGCTCGTCCGATCATTTCGATTCGTGATCGATTGGGCCGACGTATTCGCCACGACCGCGGCGACACTGCAGCTCTCAGCGGTGGCGGCCATAGTAATAGTCATCGTTGCCTTTCCCGTCGCGTTGTTCGCGGCCCGGTCGACTTCGCCTCTGGCACGCGCCGCGGAGGTGTCGACATACATCGCCCACGGTCTACCCGGCATCACCGTAGGCCTGGCGATAGTGTTTCTGGGGATTCGATTTCTGCCGTCGATCTATCAGACGGCGACTCTGCTCGTCCTGGCCTATGTTGTTCTGTTTCTTCCGCTGGCCGTCGGGTCTACACGGGCGGCGGTGCACTCGTCGCCGGTAGTACTCGAAGACACCTCGCGCACGCTGGGAAGCAATCGACTTCGAACGGACTTGCGGGTCACGGTTCCATTGGCATTTCCAGGCATCGCCGCGGGCGGTGCATTGGTGTTCTTGACAGTAGCCAAAGAACTACCGGCTACCTTGATGTTGCGGCCGCGCGGTGTCGACACACTGGCGACGGAACTATGGTCGACGACGCAGGTATTCAAGTACGGCGAGGCGGCACCGTACGCATTCGCCCTGATTCTTGTCTCCGCCGTCCCGACCTTCGTCCTCGACCGTGTCCTACGTCGAGGACGCGAACTCTCTACCTCGAAGGAGCAGCGATGACCGGGCTGACAGTGCGTGAACTCGGTGCGTCCTACGGTCGTCGCCGTGTCCTGTGGTCGGTGGACATCGAACTCGCCGCCGGAGAAATGCTGGCGATTCTCGGACCATCAGGCTGTGGCAAGACGACGCTGTTGCGGTCCCTGGCCGGACTGCACCGCATCGATCGAGGTTCGATCGATTTGAACGGAAGGTTGCTCGCCCAGGCGTCGACCGTTCACGTTGCCCCCGAACGTCGAGGGATTGGCCTGATGCCGCAGGAAGGTGGCCTGTTCCCGCACCTGAGTGTGGGCCACAATATCGCCTTTGGTCTTACAAAGGCGTTGTGGAGCAAGAGGTTCGGTGATCGTAAGCGCCGACTGGACAGGGTGCACGAGTTACTCGAACTGGTCGGTCTGCAGGATGCGATCGATTCGAGACCCAGCGAACTGTCCGGGGGGCAACAGCAGCGCGTCGCGTTGGCTCGCGCACTCGCACCGGAGCCCGCCGCAGTCCTCATGGATGAGCCCTTCGCGTCTCTGGACACAGCGTTGCGCGCCGGTATCCGCCAAGAAGTGCGAATGCTGCTGAAAGCCAGCGGGACTCCGGCACTGTTGGTCACACACGACCGCGCTGAAGCAATGACCACCGCCGATCGCGTCGCTGTCATGCTCGAGGGGCGAACCGTCCAAACGGGAACCCCCGAGGAGGTGTATCGGCGACCGAACTCGCCTCAGGTCGGAACCTTCGTCGGCGAATCCATACTTGTCGACGCTTTCCGAACGGGCTCGCAGGCCGAGTGTGTTTTCGGGGTGGTCGGCGCGATCGGGGCAGCATCCGGCCGCGGGCAGATTCTCGTCCGGCCGGAGCAGTTGCGTCCCATCGTCGATCCTGCTGGACGATTTCAGGTATCCGGGACACTGTTCGCGGGTCCGCACTCGCTCGTAACCCTCGCGCACGTCGACACCGGTTACAGGGTGACGGCATGGGTTGGAGGAACCGAACCAGTTCTCGATGGTGCGAGGGTCCGCCTCGACGTCGATGGTCCGGTGCCGTTCTTCGCCGCGGCAGGATCGACCGTCTGTGATGCGATCCCTGTCAGTGCGACTTCCTGATTTGGTACCGGCGACAAGTCCTCAGCTGAAGCTCACGGATGTTATCGAAGCTTCGTGGTTGCGGCGTCGTAGCGACTCGACACCACCTCTGCTACAAGAGGGTGATCTCCGAGAACATCCGCACGGATCACGCCGGTGCAATAGGTATCGAACTCGGCGAACACTCGGTCGGTCAGCAGTCCAGGCGCCAGAAACCATGGGGCAACGACGATGGTGCGGGCACCGGAATCTCGCAGAGTCGCCAGTGCCTCTGCGGGGCGTGGATCGGTAGCGGTGGCAAAGCACACCGCGGCAGCAGTCCAGGCCGTTCCGCTCAGGACGCGTTCGGCCAGCGACCGGGTCAGCTCATTGGCCGGAGGGTGCGAGGAACCGACGGCGGCGACCGCGACACCCACGGCGCGGTCGTCGAGATCGACTCCTGCTTCGACGATGCGACTACGGAGAGCATCCACCAGGCGTCGATCGTCGCCGAGCACGTCGGCCTGCTCGAGCGAGAGGTGCGGATGGCGGACCCGTGCGGCTTCGAGCAATGCCGGCAAATCGACCCGTGCGTGGAACGCGCTGCCCAACAACAGAGGAAGCATCGTCGCAGACCGTATCCCCTCGGATTCGATCTCGTCGACGACGACCTCGACGCTGGGATCCACCAGATCGAGGAACGCGACCCGCACGTCGAGATCGGGGCGGCGGTGTCGAACTCGCTCGGCGACGGCATCGACCGTCTGCTTCGAACGCGGATCGCGGCTTCCGTGCGCGACCACGACCAGAACGCTCACGTATGCACCGTCGAGGGGAACCGTGCGTTCACGCGGGCGCGGGGGTCCCGAGATCGACGGCCGACAGCGCATCGCCGACGAGGCCTGCCGCGAGAGTGTTGCCGCCCGCCGGATCGATCAGAAGAAAGCTGCCGGTGTGCCGGTTGACCGCGTAATCGTCCGCGACGATCGGCTCGGCAACTCGCACTGAGATTCGACCGATATCGTTGAGTTCCAAGGATTCTGGGGACGACAACGCGGTGAGATTTTGCTCGTCGAATCGCTCGACCAGGGCGCCGACGATGGCCTGGGTGGTTCTCGTTCCGTGTTTGAGCAACAGACGAGCGCCGGGGCGTAGCGGTTTCTCCGCGAGCCAGCACACCGTGGCGTCGAATTCACCGATGGCTTCGGGCGCATCCTGCGGGGAGGCGATGGTGTCGCCTCGCGAGACGTCCACGTCGTCGGCCAGGATGAGGGTGACACTGCGCCCTGCGTGTGCGGATTCGAGTTCGCCGTCGGCGGTGTCGATGCGCTCGATTTTCGTTCTCGTACCCGACGGCAGTACGACTACCTCGTCGCCGGGAGCAACTGTTCCGGCTGCGATCTGGCCGGCGTAACCGCGGTAGTCCGGAAATTCCGCTGTGCGAGGACGAATCACGTATTGCACAGGGAAGCGCAGTCCGACGCGGTGAGGTTCGGCGTCGACCGGCACCGATTCGAGGTGTTCGATAAGCGTCGGGCCGTCGTAGTAGGGAGTATTGGCGGAGCGGACGGCCACGTTGTCGCCGTGCAGTGCCGATACTGGAATCTCGACAACGTCGGAGCGATCCCAGCCGAGCGAGGTTGTGAGCGAGGTGAACTCCGCAGAAATGTCCGCGAACACCCGTGCGGGATCCTCGACGAGATCGATCTTGTTGACGGCGAGCACCAGCTTCGGTACGCCGAGGAGAGCGAGAACTGCTGCGTGCCGGCGAGTTTGAGTAATCACACCTTTGCGGGCGTCGACAAGCAGAATCACCAGTTGCGCGGTCGAGGCTCCGGAGACCGTATTGCGGGTGTACTGCACGTGGCCGGGGGTATCGGCCAGAACGAACGAGCGTGCAGGCGTTGCGAAGTAGCGGTACGCCACGTCGATGGTGATGCCCTGCTCACGCTCGGCGCGTAGGCCGTCGACGAGAAGCGAAAGGTCTGGAGTGCTCAATCCGCGGTCGACCGACGCGCGCGTGACCGCATCGATCTGGTCGGCCAGAACGGACTTCGTGTCGTACAGCAGACGGCCCACGAGGGTGGACTTGCCGTCGTCGACGCTGCCTGCGGTGGCCAGCCGAAGAAGTTGCGCAACAGGAGTTGACGTTGCGGAATGACCAGAAGAAACGGTGCTCATCAGAAATATCCTTCGCGCTTGCGGTCTTCCATGGCAGCCTCGGAGACGCGGTCGTCTCCGCGAGTGGCACCGCGTTCGGTGAGCCGAGATGCCGCGACCTCGTCGAGGATCGCGTCGTTGTCTGCAGCTTCGGACAGAACGGCGCCGGTGGTCGACCCGTCGCCGACGGTGCGATACCGGACAGAGAGGGTCTGCAGGTCCTCGGCGTCGGTGGGGCCGCCCCACACACCGGGGGTCATCCACATGCCGTCGCGCTGGTACACCGGACGCTGATGGGCGTAGTAGATGCTCGCCAGTTCGACGTTCTCCCGTGCGATGTAACGCCAGATATCCAATTCGGTGAAGTTGCTGAGCGGAAATACTCGGACTTGCTCACCGGGAGAGTGCTTGCCGTTGTACAGGTTCCACAGCTCGGGTCGTTGCTTCTTGGGGTCCCACTGACCGAACGCGTTGCGCAGCGAAAAGATCCGTTCCTTGGCGCGCGCACGCTCCTCGTCGCGGCGAGCGCCACCGAACACTGCATCGAAGCGGTTCTCGGAAATCGCGTCCAGCAACGGAACGGTCTGCAGTGGGTTGCGAATACCGTCGGGACGCTCGGTGAGACGGCCATCGGCGATGTAGTCCTCCACCTTGGCGACGCGGAGGCGAAGGTTGTACTTTTGCACGACGTGATCGCGGAAGTCGAGAACTTCCTGCAGGTTGTGTCCGGTGTCGACGTGCAGGAGGGTGAAGGGCACCGGTGCCGGCCAGAAAGCTTTGATGGCCAAGTGAAGCAAGACAGTCGAATCCTTGCCTCCGGAGAAGAGGATGACCGGGCGTTCGAACTCACCGGCCACCTCCCGGAAGATGTGGATTGCCTCGGACTCGAGGGCGTCGAGAGTGTCGAACCGGGTGCCGTCGAGCTTGGGGCGGGCGGCAGTGTCGGCGAACGTGGCGGTATCGATGGTCATGAGGCGTGCAACCCGCATTCTGTCTTGGCCCGGCCGGCCCAACGTCCGCTTCGCGGATCGCTGCCGGGGGCAGGCTTGATGGTGCACGGTGCGCACCCGATGGACGGATAGCCCTCGTCGACGAGTGGATTCACGAGAATCGAGTGTTCGTCGATGTAGGCCTGCATATCGTCGTCCGACCACGCCGCAATCGGATTGATCTTCACCAGACCGAAAGCCTCGTCGAACGAGATGAGCGGAGCGTTGGCGCGAGTGGGGGATTCGACGCGGCGGATACCGGTCACCCACGCCCGGTAGTTGCTCAACGTGCTTTTCAGGGGCGCGACTTTACGTAGCGCGCAGCAACGATTGGGATCGCGTGCGAACAGATCCTTGCCCTCGGCTCGGTCCTGTTCGGCGACATCGGCCACAGCACGAGCGTTGACGATGTTGACCCCGTAGACCTGCTCCACGGCATCGCGAGTGCCGAGCGTTTCCGCGAAATGGTAGCCGGTGTCGAGAAACAGGACGTCCACTCCTGGGCGCACCTGCGCCGCAAGGTGGGCCAACACACCGTCCTGCATATTGGAGGCGACGATGTAACCGCCGCGACTTACTTCAGTGCCCTGCGGCTGTGTGCCGACCTGCTGTGTGCCGAAGGTGTCGTCCGTCCACTGCAGTAGTTCTCGCGCGGATGCACCGCCGAGATCCTTTGCGCCCTGAGCAGCCAAGTCGCGCAAAGCATCCGGGGCCGCTGTTTCGAGGTCGGTCATCGCAAATCCTCCTCGTCGGCGCGCACGACCCACTGTGCGAATCGCTCGCCCTCGTTCTTGTGCTTGATGAAGTTGCGGACAAGCCGTTCGACGTAGTCGGTGACTTCGGTTGCCAGGACCTTGTGCTGACGCAGCTTGCGTCCGAACGCGGAGTCGAATCCGAGGCTGCCACCGAGATGCACCTGGAATCCCTCGACATGGTTTCCGCTGTCGTCGTCGACGAGCATGCCCTTGAACCCGATGTCCGCCACCTGTGTGCGGGCACACGAGTTGGGGCAGCCGTTGATGTTGATCGTGATCGGCACGTCGAGCTGCGAGTTGAGCCCTTCGAGTCGAGTCTCGAGTTCGGGGACCAGTGCTTGCGAGCGGCTCCGCGTCTCGGTGAACGACAATTTGCAGTACTCGAGTCCGGTGCAGGCGATCAAGTTGCGACGCCACCGGGACGGCCGCGACGTGAGGCCGACAGCTTCGAGATCGGCTTCGAGACCGGCGATCTTGTCCTCGGAGACGTTGACGACGACCAGCTTCTGATATGGCGTCAGGCGCACCGAGTCGCTACCGCTTTTGACCATCGCGTCGGCCAAGACGTCTAAAATCGTGCCGGATACGCGGCCCGACACAGCAGAGAAACCGACGGCGTTGAGGCCGTTCTTCTGTTTTGTGAGACCGACGTGATCGATCGGATGGACCGGCGGAACGGGAGCGGGGCCGTCGAACAACCGGCGATGGAGGTATTCGGTTTCGAGGACCTCGCGGAACTTCTCGATTCCCCAGTCCTTGATCAAAAACTTCAGCCGCGCCTTGGACCGGAGGCGACGATATCCGTAGTCACGGAATATCGCGACAACGGCTTCCCATACATCGGGCACCTCGTCCAACGGAATCCAGGCGCCGGTACGTTTCGCGAGCATAGGATTGGTCGAGAGCCCGCCGCCGACCCACAGATCGAACCCCGGACCGTGCTCGGGGTGCTCGACGCCCACAAAGGAAACATCGTTGATCTCGTGGACCACGTCCTGCAGGCCCGAGACTGCCGTCTTGAACTTGCGGGGAAGGTTCGAGTACTCGGGGTTGCCGATGTAGCGGCGCTTGATTTCGGCGAGGGCAGGCGCGGCGTTGATTACTTCGTCGTTGGACAGTCCGGCCAGGGGAGAGCCGAGCATGCCGCGGGGGCAGTCGCCGCAGGCCTCGGTGGTTTCGAGGCCAACCGCGTCGAGCCGCCGCCAAATCTCCGGAATGCTTTCGATCTCGACCCAGTGCAATTGAATGTTCTGACGATCCGAGATGTCTGCGGTATCGCGTGCAAATTCCTTGGAGATACCGGCAATCGCGCGCACCTGTTCGGTGTTCAATTCACCGCCGTCGGTGCGGATGCGCATCATGAAGTACGGGGCTTCGAGGAGGTCGGCGTTGTCGTCGCCGGTCCACGTGCCGTCGTACCCCTGCTCGCGCTGCGTGTACAGCCCCATCCAGCGGAAGCGTCCTCGGAGGTCGCTCGTATCGATGCTGGCGAACCCCTGCTTCGAGTAGATATCGAGAATGCGGGCGCGCACATTGAGCGGGTTGTCGTCCTTCTTGGCCTGCTCGTTTGCGTTCAGCGGCTCTCGGTACCCGAGCGCCCACTGGCCTTCAGCGCGGCGTTTGGGTGGCCGAGCGGGACGCTCTTTCGCAGCTGTGCCCACAGGCTTGGACGAAGCGGATTCGGCCGGGGCGTCGGTAGTCGACGACATCTGTGCTCCTGCATCTTTTTTTCCGGACTATTCGGGTTGCCAGGGGCGGTTCGAGCCTCGCCGCTTGCACACGTGTCCGGTCGGAAGGTGGGTTCTTGACGGTCTTTATCTGGTTCGGTGCCGGAGTCGAACGGGCTGGCGCAAGGCTCAGCTACAGGCTCAACAGCATCGACACGAGGAACTACAGACACGTTTGAGATCGACATGGCGACGCGCCACAAGTCGGATCCCAGAGTCAGTCACGCTGACCATTGTGCCACGACATTTTCCCTGGTCCGACACCTGTGAGCCTATTTACCCCAAAATTTCGGTAAATAGGCTGGCAGAGGGGCCGAAAGTTTTTTCCAGCGTTGTCGTGTACCAGCCTGTCCGTCGTTCTGGGAGACTGGAGCACGTGAACCCCCTTGCTGCACCGACCGTCTCTCTCGAGTTTCCCGACGAGGCCTTCGACGGCGTCGGAAAACGCCCGTTCGGCATCTATGTTCACGTCCCGTTCTGTGCGACCCGCTGTGGGTACTGCGATTTCAACACCTACACCGCCGGCGAGTTGGGTACCTCGGCGTCGCCGCAATCGTGGATGGAGGGTTTGACGCGCGAACTATCCGCGGCAGCAACGCTTTTCGCTGATCGAGCCGGCTTCGTTCCGACGGCAGACACCGTGTTCGTCGGAGGTGGGACCCCGTCGTTGCTCGGTGGAGACGGGTTGGCCGACGTACTCGGGGTGATCCGCGAGAGCTTCGGGCTCAGCGCCGACGGGGAGGTGACCACGGAGTCCAATCCGGAATCAACCTCGCCCCAATTCTTCGATCAACTCCGAAGCGCAGGGTTCACCAGAATTTCACTGGGTATGCAGTCCGCTGCCGCACACGTTTTGGCGGTGCTCGATCGAACCCACACTCCCGGCCGCGCCGTCGAGGCAGCCAAGGAAGCTCGCGCCGCCGGTTTCGATCACGTCAATCTCGATCTCATCTACGGCACACCAGGGGAGCGTCCGGAGGATCTCGATGCGTCGCTGAACGCCGTGCTGGAAGCCGGCGTCGACCATGTTTCGGCGTACGCCCTCATCGTCGAGGACGGCACGGCCATGGCGCGCAAGGTGCGGCGCGGCGAACTGCCGTCCCCGGACGACGACGTCCTCGCAGCCCGGTACGAAAGAATCGATGACGTGCTGTCCGGTGCTGGACTGAATTGGTACGAGGTATCGAACTGGGCTACCGACGAAGCAGCCGAATGCAAGCACAACGTCGGCTACTGGGACGGCGGCGACTGGTGGGGGGCCGGCCCCGGCGCGCACAGTCATATCGGTGGAACCCGGTTCTGGAACGTCAAGCACCCGGCCCGGTACTCGGAGCAACTTGCAGCAGGGGAATTTGCGGCAGCAGGCAGTGAACTCCTCAGTGCAGGCGACCGGCACCTCGAAGAGCTGATGCTCAAGATTCGCCTGCGGACCGGACTGCCCGTCGATGTGCTCAGTGCTGCCGAGCGAGTCGCGGCCGAGCAGACCGTCACCGACGGGCTGATGGTCGCTCAGGGTGATCGCTATGTTCTGACCGAGCGAGGGCGTCTGCTCGCGGATGCTGTCGTCCGGGCTATCGCTGTCTGAAGTACCGCCGCCTGAGGTATCGCCGTCAGGCGCTGAGGGCGTCGTAGTCGAACACACGAGCGTGCAGAACGGTCCGATTGCGCAGTGCAGCACGAACCGCTCGATGCAGACCATCCTCGAGATATACGACACCGCGGTAGTGCACCGCATGCGGGAAGAGGTCGCCGTAAAACGTGGAATCCTCCGACAGCAGCCGATCGAGCTCGAGCACTTTCGTGGTAGTCACAATCTCGTCCAACCTCAGTTGACGCGGGGGAATCTTGGACCAATCCCGAAGTGACAGTCCGTGTTCGGGGTACGGCTTCCCGTCGCGAACGCCCTTGAAGATCATGCGGTGATTACCGTCGAAGTCGAGTGAGCCACCCGACCACAGTAAGACCTCTAGGCGACGGTCGTTCCATGGCCACTAGACTCGGGCAACGTCGGCGGGCGACGCGTCGGTGGTAGCAGCCAGCACGGAACGGAGGGGGCAAAGATGTCGAACACCGAAGACCGGCGTTTCGAGGTACTGCGAGCAATCGTCGCGGACTATGTCTCCACCCAGGAACCTGTGGGCTCGCGGTCACTCGTCGAACGACACAACCTGGGCGTCTCGAGCGCCACGGTGCGAAACGACATGGCAGTCCTCGAAGCCGAGGGGTACATCGCCCAGCCCCACACCAGTTCGGGGCGTGTTCCCACCGACAAGGGCTACCGCCAGTTCGTGGACCGCATTGCCGATGTCAAGCCGTTGTCACCTGCCGAGCGACGAGCAATCCTGGAATTTCTGGAAAACGGAGTCGACCTCGACGACGTGCTGCGGCGCGGGGTTCGGCTGCTTGCGCAGCTGACGCGGCAGGTCGCGATAGTCCAATACCCGACGTTGTCCGTGTCCTCCGTACGTCATCTCGAAGTCGTTGCGCTTACTCCCGCGCGCCTGCTGCTGGTGCTCATCACCGACTCGGGGCGAGTAGACCAGCGAATCGTCGAGTTGGGTGACGTCATCGATGACGAGAACGTCTCGCAGCTGCAACGGCTGCTCGGGGGAGCGCTGGAAGGCAAGCGATTGGCCGCGGCATCGGCGGCGGTCGCCGAGCTCGCCGAGAACTCGCCGCCGACTCTCCGGAACGCGATGATCAGGACGGCATCGGTGTTGATCGAGTCACTCGTCGAGTTCCCGGAGGAGCGACTGGTTCTGGGCGGCACCGCGAACCTGACCCGAAACGCTGCCGACTTCGCGGGAGGTGCCGGATTTCCCGGCTCGCTCCGCGCAGTTCTCGAGGCTTTGGAAGAGCAAGTTGTAGTGCTCAAACTGCTTTCTGTGACTCAGGACACGCGCACGGTGACGGTTCGTATCGGTGAAGAGACCCAGGTCGAGGAGATGCGCGGGACGTCTGTGATTTCCACTGGGTACGGTTCGGCTGGCATGGTGCTCGGAGGCATGGGCGTGCTGGGGCCGACGCGTATGGACTACCCAGGAACAATTGCATCGGTCTCCGCTGTTGCGAGATACATCGGTGAGGTTCTCGCCGAACGCTGAGAACTTCGCTGCATGCGCGTGCCGATCACGTTTGCGTGCAGGGCGCCGACCTACCTGATTAGACGAACACCAGATCTGACGAGGACGAGAGAGAATACGTGGCACGGGACTATTACGGAACACTCGGGGTCGGCCAGAAGGCAACGGACCAGGAGATCAAGCGCGCGTACCGCAAGCTCGCACGCGAACTCCACCCCGATGTGAATCCCGACGAGGCTGCACAGGCCAAGTTCAAGGACCTCTCGACCGCTTACGAGGTCCTCTCCGACCCTGAGAAGCGGCGTGTGGTCGACCTCGGCGGAGATCCATTGCAGCAGGGCGGCGGTGGCGGCGGCGGCTTCGGCGGTGCTGGCTTCGGCGGCGGCCTCGGTGATGTGTTCGAGGCGTTCTTCGGCGGAGGCGGCGGGGGCGGAAGCCGCGCTCCGCGCGGACGTGTCCAAGCTGGCGCAGATTCTCTGCTGCGAACCAAGCTCACGTTGGACGAGTGCGCGACGGGTGTCACCAAGCACATCACCGTCGATACCGCGATCCTGTGTGATCTGTGTACAGGTTCGGGAACCAACGGAGATTCCAAGCCCGTCCGCTGTGAAACGTGCGATGGAGCTGGGGAGGTGCAGTCGGTTCAGCGCTCTTTCCTCGGTCAGGTGATGACTTCTCGTCCGTGCCCCACGTGCCGCGGCGCCGGTGAGACCATTCCCGACCCATGCCGCAAGTGCGGTGGCGATGGCCGGGTCCGCTCGCGTCGCGACATTTCCGTCAAGGTTCCCGTCGGCGTCAGTAGTGGCATGCGGATCCGACTTGCTTCGCAGGGTGAGGTCGGTCCGGGCGGTGGCCCGGCCGGCGACCTGTACGTCGAGATCGTCGAGCAGCAGCACGAAGTTTTCGTTCGAGATGGCGACGATTTGCACTGCACCATCCGAATACCAGTGGTGGATGCGGCACTCGGCACGTCGGTCTCGGTCGACGCGATCATCGACGGCCCGACCGAAATTTCTGTCGATCAAGGTACTCAACCCGGCTCGATTGCGGTGCTCCGCGGCCACGGAATGCCGAGATTGCGTTCTGGCGTACGAGGCGATCTGCACGCGCACCTGGAGGTCGTCGTGCCGACCAAACTCGACAGCAAGCAAACGGCACTCCTCGAGAAGCTGAAAGCTCTCCGTGATCGCGAAATCGCCGAGGTGGTCACCACGGGATCGCAGCACAGCGGTGGATTGTTCTCGAGGTTGCGGGAAGCGTTCAGCGGACGCTGACGATGGCGGCCACAGTCTTCTACCTCGATGCGCTTCCGGGCGTGGGCGGAACAGCAGTTCTCGACGGCAAGGAAGGCCATCACGCGGCCACCGTTCGCAGGATTCGCGTAGGTGAGCGCATTCTGTTGTCCGACGGTAAAGGCGGCGTCGCAGACAGTGTGGTGACTGCCGCCGAGCGTGATCGCTTGGAACTCGTCGTCAATGCTCGCTCGATGATCGAGCCTCCCGTACCGACGGTCGGCCTCATTCAAGCGCTCCCCAAAGCCGATCGCTCCGACTTGTCGGTGGAATTGGCAACCGAGGCCGGCGTCGACTCGATAGTGCCGTGGCAATCATCACGGTGTGTTGCGCGCTGGGAAGGCGCCAAGGCAGTCAAGGGTGTCTCTCGGTGGCGCAGTACCGCGGCTGCGGCGGCCAAGCAGTCTCGACGCCCCATCGTTCCCACCGTCGACGAAGTGCACAGAACTGCCGGGGTTCTCGAGCTCGTTCGGTCTGTAGTGGGCCGCGGCGGCATCGTGATCGTGTTGCACGAGTCGGCCACGCAAAGATTCTCGGCGCTGCAGTTTCGCGAAGTTCAGGAGGTTTTGCTGGTGGTCGGTCCAGAGGGTGGTCTGGACGAGACGGAGGTCGAGAAATTGATCGAAGCCGGCGCTATCGCAGTGATGTTGGGACCGACGGTGCTGCGGACTTCTACGGCCGCTGCGGTGGCGCTCGGTGCGATCGGCGTTCTGACCGAGCGGTGGGCCAGCGCCCCGCTCGACTTCTGAGGCCGCCGACACCCCAATCGGGGCGAGATCACCTGCGGCGATCCGGTACGCCAGGCCAGGGGGCCGAAGCACAGGAATGCGCGCTACTTCAGGGGCGTTAAGCTCATTACGAGAGATCGAGCCGTTCACGACACCCGAAAGCAGGCCAGAGTCACCACGTGACCGAACACAGCGAACTCCCCGCCGAACGTACGGTTCGGTCCAGTATGGAATTGGCTCCCGCGGCTGTGCTCCCGCTTCTCGGGCCGGCCGACGAGAACCTTCGGATGCTCGAGCAGATACTTGCAGCCGATATCCACGTTCGCGGAAACGCCGTGACTCTGAGCGGCAAGGTGACCGATGTTGCACTGGCTGAGCGTGTGATCTCGGAGTTGGCAGCATTGGTCAAGCGTGCGCAGCCCATGACGCCCGATGCCGTCCGGCGAACTGTTGCAATGATGACTCAAGGCGTATCGGAGTCCCCCGCAGAGGTCCTCAGCCTGGACATCCTGTCGCGTCGCGGTAAGACCATCAGGCCCAAAACTCTCAACCAGAAGCGCTACGTCGACGCGATCGACACCAACACCATCGTCTTCGGCGTCGGACCCGCAGGAACCGGCAAGACGTACCTGGCGATGGCCAAGGCGGTGCAGGCTCTGCAGGCCAAACAGGTCAGCCGCATCATTTTGACGCGACCTGCCGTGGAGGCAGGGGAGCGGCTCGGATTTCTACCGGGTACGTTGCACGACAAGATCGACCCGTATCTGCGTCCGCTGCACGACGCCCTGCACGACATGATGGACACCGAGGCAATCCCGAAGCTCATGCAATCAGGGGTCATCGAAGTGGCGCCTCTGGCCTATATGCGCGGACGCACGCTCAACGACGCCTTCATCATCCTCGACGAGGCACAGAACACGACCGCCGAGCAGATGAAGATGTTCTTGACCCGTCTCGGCTTCGGCTCGAAGATCGTGGTCACCGGCGACATCACCCAGGTTGATCTGCCTGGCGGCGCACGCTCGGGACTGCGAGCCGCCAGCGAAATTCTCGGTGATGTCGATGACATTCACTTCGCCCAGTTGACCAGCAGTGATGTCGTCCGTCATGGTCTGGTGTCGGAGATTGTCGACGCCTACGAGCGGTTCGAGTCCGCCGACAACAGTGATCTGGTGACGAGTAGTCGCGGGCAGCGACGCTCCGGCGGACCTCGCTCCGCTCGCCGATAGTGTGTGCGGTGTCCCTTTGTCGAAAGAGTAGTGAAAAGCAATGAGCATCGAGGTCTCCAACGAATCGGGGATGGATGTCTCCGAACCGGAACTCATGAGCGTCGCACGATTCGCGATCGCAAGTATGGACGTGCACCCGGCGGCGGAATTGTCGATGGTTCTCGTCGACTCGGCCACGATGGCCGATCTGCATATGCGTTGGATGGATCTGCCGGGTCCAACAGACGTCATGTCGTTTCCCATGGACGAATTGGAGCCGGGCGGTCGCCCGGATGCGCCCGATCCGGGCCCGGCGATGCTCGGGGATATTGTGCTGTGCCCGTCGTTCGCAGCCGATCAAGCTGCCGCCGCAGGCCATCCGCTCGAGCATGAGCTCGCCTTGTTGACGGTGCACGGAGTGTTGCATCTTCTTGGATACGACCACGCGGAACCCGCGGAGGAGAAGGAGATGTTCGATCTGCAGAATCGCATTCTCGCGGAGTGGTACGAGGAGCTGCGCCGGGCCGAGGAGGCTGACCTTCAGGCCGCACGAGACAACAGGTTGCTCGGGAAAACTGGCTTCGCGCGGGGCAACGACCTGTGAGTAGTGCCCCCGCGCTCATCATCTCGGCAGTGGTGCTGGTGCCCGTCGCCGGCTTGTTCGCAGCCATAGATTCTGCGCTCAACACGGTTTCGCGTGCCCGTGTCGAAGACCTGGTCAAGGACGAGCGTCCAGGGGCGTCCGGCCTGTTGATCGTCCTGGCAGACCGCCCTCGCTATGTCAATCTGACTGTGTTGCTGCGTATCCTGTGTGAAATCGTTGCCACGGTAATGCTCGCCGGCGGCATGATGGATCTGCTGTCGGAGAAGATGGCGCTTTCTGTCACAGCGATCGTCATGGTGCTCGTCAGTTATATCGCTGTCGGCGTCGGCCCTCGAACGCTGGGACGTCAACACGCATACACGATCGCGCTGTCCGCGGCATTCCTGATGCGCGCACTCAGTTGGATTCTCGGCCCGGTGAGCCGTTTGCTCATCCTCATCGGTAACGCGATCACCCCTGGCCGCGGATTCCGCAACGGTCCATTTGCCTCGGAGATCGAATTGCGCGAACTCGTCGATATGGCTCGTGAGCGCGGCGTCGTTGCCGACGACGAGCGTCGAATGATTCAGTCGGTCTTCGAACTCGGTGATACGTCCGCGCGTGAGGTGATGGTGCCAAGGCCCGAGATGGTGTGGATCGAATCCGAGAAGTCTGCGGGCCAAGCCACCTCACTCGCGGTGCGGAGCGGGCACTCCCGAATTCCGGTGGTCGGCGAGAACGTCGACGACATCGTTGGCGTCGTATATCTGAAAGACCTTGTCCAACAAACCTACTACTCCACCGACGGCGGCCGCGGCGTCAAGGTCCGTCAACTGATGCGTCCGGCGGTGTTCGTGCCGGACTCCAAAGCACTCGACAGTTTGCTCTCGGAGATGCAGCGCGATCGAAACCACATGGCGATTCTTGTCGACGAGTACGGCGGTACTGCCGGTCTCGTGACCATCGAGGACGTGCTCGAGGAAATCGTCGGTGAGATCGCCGACGAATACGACGCCGGTGAAGTCGCGCCCATCGTCGATCTCGAAGACGGCAGGTTCCGCGTGTCGGCGCGGGTGCCCCTCGAGGACGTCGGTGAACTCTTCGGAATTGAAATCGAATCCGAGGACGTGGACACAGTGGGCGGACTTCTCGGATACGAACTCGGACGTGTGCCACTACCCGGATCCCGCGTCGAAACTCACGGGTTGATTCTCGTCGGCGAAGGTGGATCGGATCAGAAGGGACGCGTCCGAGTGTCAACTGTGCTGGTAGAGAGAGTACCGGTCGTGGATGCGTCCGAGAGCGACGGTGACGATGGAACAGGAGACACCGATGCGTGAGCGTCGGCAACCAAGACGTGACGATCCTGGCCATACGTGGCGGGAAGAGCTGGGAGGTGCTCGATGACTGACTCGAGCAAAGAGGATTTTCGATCCGGATTCGTATGTTTTGTAGGGCGGCCCAACACCGGGAAGTCGACGCTGACCAACGCGCTCGTCGGTACCAAGATCGCCATCACCTCGTCGCGTCCGCAGACGACGCGCCACACTATCCGCGGCATCGTTCACCGTGACCACGCTCAGCTCATTCTGGTTGATACTCCCGGATTGCACCGTCCACGAACACTTTTGGGTCAGCGCCTCAACGCCCTCGTGCAGGATACGTACTCCGAGGTCGATGTGATCGGTTTGTGCATTCCGGCCGACGAGAAGATCGGTCCCGGCGACCGCTGGATCCTCGATCAGGTTCGCCACATTGCGCCGAAGACGACGTTGATCGGCATCGTGACCAAGATCGACAAGGTCAAGAAGGAACGCGTCGTCCAGCAGCTCATGGCCCTGTCGAAGTTGCTGGGGGAGGACAGTCACGTGATTCCGGTGTCTGCCGAGTCCGGCGAGCAAGTCGAGAAACTCGTCGACCTACTCGCTTCGGAATTGCCCCCAGGCCCGGCTTTCTATCCCGACGGCGAACTGACGGACGAACCTGAAGAGGTTCTCATGGCCGAGCTCATTCGTGAGGCCGCCCTCGAAGGTATTCGCGACGAGCTCCCGCACTCTTTGGCGGTGGTGATAGACGAGATCACCCCCAGGGAAGGGCATGACAACATGCTCGACGTACACGCGATCCTCTACGTCGAACGTTCCAGCCAGAAGGCCATCATCATCGGCAAGGGTGGTTCGCGGTTGAAGGAGGTCGGTACTGAGTCTCGTTTGCAGATCGAAAAACTCCTCGGCACCAGGATCTACTTGGACCTCCACGTCAAGATTGCCAAGGACTGGCAGACCGACCCCAAGCAGATGGGCAAACTCGGCTTCTGACGCCATGCCGGCAGACGGCCCTATCGGAGGTTTCGTACTAGGCCGGGGAGGGCCGATGCCGAACAAGACGCTACTGATGATTTCCGGTTCGCTTCGAGAGGGTTCGACCAATACAGCGGCGGTCAACACTGCCGCTGCGTTGGTCCCACCCGACTGGATCGGACAGATCTATCGCGAGATGGGTGAGCTTCCGCATTTCAACCCCGACCACGACGACGAATCGGTAGAGCTTGCGGAAAGCACGGCCCGCCTGCGACGAGCCATCGGGGAGAGCGACGCGGTGCTGATCTGCACCCCGGAGTATGCGGGAGCCCTGCCCGGCTCCTTCAAGAACCTTCTCGACTGGACCGTCGGCGGGATGGAGATCGTCGGCAAACCCGTTGCCTGGCTAAATGTGTCGGCCAGCGCTACACAAGCGGCCGATGCGCATGATTCGTTGCGCAAAGTACTCGGCTACACCGGCGCCGACATCGTCGAGGCGGCATGTGTACACATTCCAGTTTCCCGCGCGGATATCGGCGGCGACCTACTCGTGGTCGACGACGAGTTCATCAGCGGCGCGACCGCCGCCCTGCAGAGCCTTACGTCTTACGCCACGCGAGTCCGAGCGCACTGACGGCGACCACGCCTGCCCGGTCGACACTGGGCCGCTGGGCCGTGCGCGCGAGCCGCAGCGTGGGACACTGGAGCGCGTGAGGCTATACCGGGACAATGCAGTCGTGCTGCGCCAGCACAAGCTGGGTGAAGCCGACCGGATAGTCACGCTCCTGACCCGCGACAACGGGATCGTTCGGGCAGTCGCGAAAGGGGTACGCCGCACAAAATCCAAATTCGGGGCCAGGCTCGAGCCGTTCGCCCATATCGACGTTCTTCTGTATCCCGGACGCAACCTCGACATCGTCACCCAGGTGCACAGCATCAACGCTTTCGGCGGCGACATCGTCACCGACTACGGCTGCTACACCACCGGATGCGCGATCCTCGAAACTGCGGAACGGCTCGCCGGGGAGGAACACGCACCTGCGAAGCGCCTGCATCAACTGACGGTCGGAGCTTTGCGCGCCCTAGGCGACCGCGCCCGGCCACCGGAGTTGATCCTCGACGCTTTCCTACTTCGCGCCATGGGGTTCGCCGGGTGGGCGCCCGCGTTGACCGAATGCGCCCGATGCACCGCACCCGGCCCGCACCGAGCGTTCAACGTCGCAGCCGGCGGTTCGGTGTGTGTTCACTGCAGGCCACCCGGATCTGCCACGCCGATGTCCGGGGTCCTCGACTTGATGGTTGCACTCGAGCGTGGTGAATGGGACTACACCGAGACGACGTCGACGGCCGTGCGCAGTCAGACGAGTGGCCTCGTCGCTGCGCATCTGCAATGGCATCTGGAACGTCAGTTGCGGACGCTGCCCCTGATCGAGCGAACCAACCCTCACCAGGTCGAGCCTGATTCGGCCACAGTACCGGCCGTCGGGCAGGATGAAGACCGTGATTCGACGACGAGAACCGCTCATACAGCCTGACGAAGCGTCGGCCGTACGTCTTCCGGATCCACATCCGTCGGGTGCGCGGCCGCCCATTCTCCAACCGGAACTCATTCCGCGCCATGTTGCGCTGGTGATGGATGGCAACGGAAGATGGGCTCAGGATCGCGGTATGCCGCGTACGGCCGGGCACGAGCGTGGTGAAGCTGTCCTGATGGACACCGTCTGCGGCTGCATCGACATCGGTGTGAAGTGGCTGTCAGCCTATGCATTCTCGACCGAGAACTGGAAGCGCAGCCCGGACGAAGTGAAGTTCCTGATGGGCTTCAACCGCGACGTCATTCGCCGCCGACGCGACGAGATGAACGAGATGGGTGTGCGGGTTCGCTGGGCGGGGCGCCGGCCACGCCTGTGGCGCAGTGTCATCAAAGAACTCGAGGTCGCGGAAGAGCTGACGAAGACCAACACCGTCATGACTCTGACGATGTGCGTGAACTATGGTGGCCGTGCCGAGATCGCCGATGCGACAAAGGAAATCGCCCGTCAGGTCGCTGCCGGCAAGCTCAATCCTGAGAAGATCACCGAAGCGACCATCGCCAAATACCTCGATGAACCCGATATGCCCGATGTCGACCTGTTTCTGCGGCCGTCAGGCGAGCAGCGGACGTCGAATTTCCTTCTGTGGCAGTCGGCATACGCCGAGTTCGTGTTTCAAAAGAAGCTTTTTCCGGATTTCGACCGCCGGGACTTGTGGGCAGCGTGTGTCGAATACGCGTCCAGAGACCGCAGATTTGGGGGAGTCAAATATGAGTGAGCAGTTGTCGTTGCAGGCCCGCGCCCAAATCGCGCTGGCGCAGTTCGCCACCGTCGTAGTGGGGGAGGAAGGCTCCCTGGGGTTCGACTATGCCGGCGCGCTGTGCTCGCTACGTTCGGTTGCCCTGTCGCCGGGCCTGGAAGTGCTCTCTTTGACGGCAGTGCTTGCCTGGGATCGTCCGATGAAGGCGTCGTTGCACAAGAAGGTGGCCGACCGCAACGCCGACTCCCAGTTCGGGTCCATTTCGGTCAACGCACACGACAAGTTCGCAGATGTATTGTTGCGCTACACGTTTCCGGCCAGCGGGTTGGACGACGAGGCGTTGATGACCATGCTCGTTCTGGTTCTCGGCGGCGTCGAAAAGGCCAGAGCCGGATTGCTGGCCTGAGCTATCGCTCTGTGCACCCGCTGCAGATGCCGAAGATCTCGACAGTATGGCTCACATCGGTGAATCCGTTGCTTTCGGCGACGTCTCGAGACCATTTCTCGACGGTCGGTCCCTCGACCTCGACGGTGTATCCGCACTCCCGGCACACCAGGTGATGGTGATGTCCTGCGGAGCAGCGTCGGTAGACGGACTCACCGGTGTCGACTCGCAGGACATCGACTGTCCCCGCGTCGGCCAGGGTCTGCAGAGTCCGATAAACCGTGGTCAGGCCGATGCCTTCGCCGCGCTTGCGGAGCTCGTCGTGCAGATCCTGCGCGGAGCGGAACTCGTCGATCGAGTCGAGCAAGTCGGAAATCGCGCTGCGCTGTCTGGTAGCGCGCACTCCGACCACGACAGGCTTGCGGGGGCGGGCGGTCTCGGTCAGTGATTTCTCGGTCATCGATTCAGCCTTCCTCGGCGTGGGCGACTGCGTCGACGACGATGTGAGCCAGGTGATCGTCGACGAGTCGGTAGAGAACTTCGCGTCCGTTGCGTTCGCCCTTCACAACTCCGGCGGCCTTCAGGATGCGGAGGTGCTGGCTGATCAAAGGCTGGGTCACGCCGAGCGCACCGACCAGCTCGTGCACGCAACGCTCGGATTCGCGTAGTTGCAGAACGATCGCGATTCGAACGGGTGCCGCGAGGGCCCGGAGAATGTCCCCGGCGGCGGCGAGGGTCTCTTTGGGCGGAACAGGCGCGAGGGGAGCGGAGACGAAAGGACTGTGGGCGTGCTCGTGACTGTGGGCCTGCCCATCGACAGGATGCGAAGGGTCTGTCTCCATGGTTGCCAACAGAATTCTCCCTTTAACGAGGCTCAGGTGCTGACACCACCCTAGTCCAGCGAGTGTTAATGCAAACCACTTCCATTTCTATATGCACGCCTGTGCATCTTTGGCGCAGCGGGGAGTGTTCGGAGAAACCCGCCGTGACCGATAGGGTTGCGCAAGGCATAGTGCCTGCTTTTGTTCCGTTGTTTCAACACCTCAGATGGAGAGCTCCGCCAGTGGCACCCAAGTCCAAAGTCGAAACCGTGGCCAACCTCGCGAAGCGTAGAGGGCTC